>JAFAMT010000272.1 GCA_019233085.1 Herbaspirillum sp. | reverse complement strand
GCCAGACCATCGAAGTGCTCAACACCGATGCCGAAGGCCTCCTGATCCTGTGCGACGCCCTGACCTACGTGGAACGCTTCAAGCCGGCCGCCGTGGTCGACATCGCCACTCTGACCGGCGCCTGCATCGTGGCGCTGGGCCATCACAACTCGGGCCTGTTCACCCGTGAAGATGCCGCCCACGACCAGCTGGCCAACGCGCTGCTGGCCGCCGGCCGCGAGACCGGCGACACCGCATGGCGCATGCCGATCCAGGACGTCTACCAGGAGCAGCTCAAGTCCAACTTCGCCGATATCGCCAACATCGGCGGCCAGCCCGCTGGCAGCGTCACCGCCGCCTGCTTCCTGGAACGCTTCACCCGCAAGTACACCTGGGCCCACCTGGACATCGCCGGTACCGCCTGGAAGAGTGGCGCTGCCAAGGGTGCCACCGGTCGTCCGGTGCCCCTGCTGACCAGCTGGCTGCTCAAGCAGGCAGGCGCCAAGCCGGCGCGCGCCTGAGGGTCTTGAGGTCCGGCGGCACATGACAGGTCTTTGCCCGGTTTTACCTGCCATGACGCCGCCGCCCTGCCACAGCAGCACACCGCCACCGCGCATGCGGTGGCTTTTTTTCGTCCTTTTCATCGTCTGGATGGCGGCGCTGCCCCCGGCTTGCCTGGCGCAGGCCGGCCCGCTGCCGCCGGCGCAAACGGTGCGCTTCCCCTCGGCCGATGGTCGCACCGACCTGACCGGCTACCTGTTCTCGCCCTCGGGAGCGGGCCCGCATCCCGCCATCGTGCTGCTGCATGGCCGCGCCGGGCCCTACTCCAGCCGGGTCAGCAGCCAATGCACGCTGGTGGCGCCCGGCATCCCCTCGCCCTGCGACGGCGATACGCTCAGCCAACGCCATCTGGCCTGGACCGCCTACTGGATCGCGCGCGGCTACCTGGTCCTGCATGTGGACAGCTTCGGCCCGCGTGGTGTGGCCCATGGCTTCGGCCGCCATACCCATGGCGCCCCCGAGCGCGACGAGGTCAACGAGCTGACGGTGCGCCCGCTCGACGCCGAGGGCGCGCTGGCCTGGCTGGCCCCCCGCCCGGAGGTGAACCCCGCGCGCATCATGCTGCAGGGCTGGTCCAACGGCGCCAGCACGGCACTGAACGTGATGCAGCGCCAGGCCGACCGCGCCGCCGGCCGACCGGCATTTGCCGCCGCCCTGGTGTTCTATCCCGGCTGCGGCCGGCAGGCATTACTCTCCCGCACACCCGCGCTGGACCGGCCGGTACAGGTGCTGCTGGGCAGCGCCGACGAGGAAGTGTCGCCGGCCACCTGCGAACGTGTACTGCAGCGGGTGCTGCGTATCCGCCAGGCCGACGCTCCGGTGGTGACGGTCTATCCCGGTGCCACCCATGATTTCGACGACCCCGGCCGCGCGCGCCAGGCCGTCCCCGCCAATCGCCAGGCCCGCGAGGACGCCCTGGCACGCCTGGGCGACTGGCTCGACCGGGTACCCTCACTGCCCTGAACCTGGCCTGAACCTGCCCTGCCGCCGGCTGCTCCAACCCGAATCGGGCCAGCGCCAGCAGGCTCGATAATTCTCGACTAAACTACTTGGTCTTTACCGGCGACCCCGCCGTCCCCTGCGGTCGGCTCGCCGGAAAACGCATTCCAATACGTCGGCACGCTGCCACGGGATTGCCAGCGTAGTCCGACGACCATGTCATCGCCAACGTCAACCAGAAAGGATACACATGACCATCGCCAGCCAAGCCAGCGACTTGTTCAAGCCAGTGCAACTGGGTGCCATCCAGTTGCAGAATCGTATCGTCATGGCCCCGCTGACCCGCAGCCGTGCGCAAGCCGGCGACGTCCCCAGCGAACTGACCGCCGAGTACTACGCCCAGCGCGCCAGCGCCGGCCTCATCATCGCCGAGGCCACCCAGATCTCGCCGCAGGGCAAGGGCTACGCCTTCACCCCCGGCATCTACGACCAGGCCCAGGTAGCGGCCTGGAAGAAGGTGACCGATGCCGTCCATGCCAAGGGCGGCCATATCTTCCTGCAGCTGTGGCACGTCGGCCGCATCTCCCACCCCGACCTGCAACCGGGACATGCCCTGCCGGTGGCGCCGTCGGCCGTCAAGCCGGAAGGCAATGCCTTCACCGAAACCGGCTTCCAGCCCTTCGTCACCCCGCGCGCGCTGGAACTGGACGAGCTGCCGGGCATCGTGGCGCAATACAAGACGGCCGCGCAACTGGCCATCCAGGCCGGTTTCGACGGCGTCGAGATCCACGCCGCCAACGGCTACCTGCTGGACCAGTTCCTGCGCGACAAGACCAACCTGCGCACTGACGCCTACGGCGGCAGCATCGAGAACCGCACCCGCCTGCTGCTGGAAGTCGTAGAAGCGGTCACCTCGGTGGTCCCCAGCGAACGCGTGGGGATCCGCCTGTCGCCGATCAGCCCGGCCAACGACATCGCCGACAGCAACCCACAGGCGCTCTTCAGCTATGTGGTGCAGCAGCTGAACCGCTACAAGCTGGTCTACCTGCATGTGGTCGAAGGCGCCACCGGCGGCCCGCGCCAGGTCGAGAACGGCTTCGACCTGCAGGTCTTGCGAGATCTCTTCCAGGGCGTCTATATCGTCAACAACGGCTATGACCTGAAGCTGGCGCAGCAGGCGCGCGAGCGCAACCTGGCCGACCTGGTGGCCTTCGGCCGGCCCTGGATCGCCAACCCTGACCTGGTCGCGCGACTGCAGCACGGTGCCGCGCTGGCCTCGTTCAATCCGGACACCCTCTATGGCGGCGGCGCCGCTGGCTACATCGACTATCCGGCATTGAAGCTGGCCTGAACGGCAAGCTGAAGTACCCCTGCAACGGCCCGCTCCCACGCGGGCCGTTTGCTTGGAGCGTGTTGCGTGACGACCTCAGACAGATACACTTTGTTAATAATCTCGGGCAAACCGTTACAATACTGGCCACATTCCCATCCGTCGATCCGTCATGAAAAACACCTTCGCCGCCCTGGCACTGGCCTGCTGCACCCTGCCCGCATTGGCCCAGCAAGCCACGTCCGACAACACCGATCCGCTGCAACTGCAAGACCGCATCGTGGGCGACATTGGTGGTGGCGTATTCCACCTCGACCGCAATGGCCTGAGCCGTCACAGCCATAACCTGGCCCTGCCTTATGCCTACTTTGACTACGGCCGCTTCTTCGCCCGGGTCGATACCTTCGGCATCAAGACCGCGCGCATGGGCTATGGCTACCTGGAGCTGGCTGGACGCCTGAACTTCGAAGGCTTCGACGCCGACCGTGGCCTGCACCGCCGCTCCGACCCGATCCCGCTGGGCCTGGGTACCTACCAGGAAACCCCCATCGGTGCCTTCTTCCTCAACGCCTTCTACGACTTCAACACCTCGCACGGTACGCTGGCCGAAGCCATCTATGCCGCCCAGGTCGATATCGGGCGTGTGAGCATCTATCCGCAGATCGGCGTGGAATATCGCAGCGGCAGCTACAACAACTACTACTTCGGCATCGACGCCGGTGAAGCCAGTGCCAGCGGCCTGCGCCAATACACCGCGGGTGCCTCCACCAGCCCGCTGCTGGGCCTGTCGGCTGACGTTCCCCTCACCGACGACTGGAAGCTGAACCTGACCTGGCGCCGCAAGTGGCTCGACACCTCGGTCAGCAACAGCCCGCTGGTCCATCATCGCGCCGAAGACATGGCCATCGTCGCGCTGAGCTATCACTTCAAGTAATCCCGCCCCCCTTACAAAGCAAGATCCCCATTGCGGCCCGCCAAGCGCGGGTCGCAATGATGCCGCCCATCATCATTGCCAATATCCAATATTTGAGAAAATTGCGATGCGGCAAAAAATTCCTCGCAAACGTCGGAAAGCCTTTACCAGCAAGACTTCCAAGAGTCCTACACCGCAACAAAAAGTAACAGATTTGACGCAAAATCGATTGAGCTTTCCGGTGCGAAACGCTACGCTCACGGGGTCTCTTTCCAACAAAGTCGCGTGACCAGCGCTGGTCGCATCGACAAATACAAGCTGAGGCACACCACCGTTACGGCAATCGGACAGGAACGCCGGAACAACTCCCCCTGTTGTGCATTCTCGATGAATCAATATCAAGAAAGAGGTGTGTCATGAAAAAACTCATTGGCGGCGTGCTGCTTGCGTCCGCACTGTGCGCGGCTGGCGCCACGGCCAACGCGGCGCAGATCAACGGTAGTACCGCGCTGACCTTCAACAGCAACTCAAGCACGTCGTTCGGCTCCGAGTTCGGCGCTGGCACCACCGGCCAGAGCTTCCTCGAACACTTCACGTTCAGCTACGCCAGTCCGTTCTCGCTCTCCTCGGCGGTCATCTCGATTGCCCTGGATGGCGTTTCGCGCCTGAACCTGTCCAGCCTCACGCTCACCGGCAACGGTGGCACCTGGACGGGCGTGAAGACCACCCTGGGAGATACCCAGGTCTTTACCCTGCGGACCAACAGCCTGCTGTCGGGCGACTACACGCTGTCGGTCGGTGGCCTGGTGACAGGTTCCAGCGGAGGCAGCTTCGGTGGCAATATCAGCGTAGCTGCCGTGCCGGAAGCCTCGACCGTGGTCATGATGCTGGGTGGCCTGGCGCTGGTGAGCTTTGCCGCCTATCGCCGTCGTCGCAACGACAGCGTCTCGCAGCAGGACGAGAGCAAGCTCATGCCGGCTTGATCGATCCTCCACAATAAAAAAAGCGGCGTACCGCTGGTACGCCGCAACCTCGAAGACTACCTCACTGCAAGTGCCTGTCTTGCAAACTCCACCGCTCAGAAGCGGGTACGCATCCCCACGGCCAGCTCGGTCTGGTTCTTGAAACCGTTTGCCGAGGCCACGCGATAACCGTCGTCGAGCTTCATGTAATCGGCGGCCACGTACAGCTCGGTGCGCTTGGAAAGGTGATAGAACACCGAACCATAGAGCGTGGACTTCTTGCCCGAGCCGGTGGTGGTGGAACCGCTGGCATCGTTATAGGCGTTGAGGGTGCCGGTACCATCGCTGCTGTAGGCGGCATTGCTGGCCTTCATCACCTGGTAGCCGATCTCGTAATCCATCACGCCCTGCGGCGCGAACTTGGCCGATACCGTCCAGGCATTGTCGGTACGCTTGCCCAGCGCGCCCTGCTCGGCGGTGTAGTGGAAGTAGCCGGCATTGAGTCGGGTGATGCCGAACATATAGCTGCCACCCAGTGACCAGGACTTGTGCTTCTCGGTAGAAGCGTCGGCCTTGTTGCCGACGTCG
>JAFAMT010000268.1 GCA_019233085.1 Herbaspirillum sp. | reverse complement strand
GCCGGTTCCGGCACGTTGTTGAAGTCGGTGATACCGGATTCGTTGTTGATCGCCACAGCGGTGAATGCACCGGCGCAACCATTGGCGGCACCGCCGGTGGCCGGGTTGGTGTTGCCGTTGCAGGTCAGGCCTTGCGTGGTATTGTTGAAGGCGCTGAAGGCGAACTGGTAGAACGGATCCGGCGAAACGAAGAACAGCTTGCCAGCGGCGGTCAGGGCGAAGTCGGTATTGATGTTCTGGAACGCGCCACCCAGGACGTTGATACCAGCAGTACCGGCGAGGACCTGGGTGACCGTGCCCAGCAGCACCTGGCTGCCCACGGCGGTCACGGAAGCGTCGTTGTTGACGGTAGCCTTGTTGTACTTGTTGTCATTGCCCGGATCGGCCCAAAGGTTCAGCGTGATCGAGGAGACCGAGCAGCTCACGCCCGGTGCCAGGAAGGAACCGCAGGTGAAGTTCTGGGTAAAGGTGGCGTAGATGCCGTAGTCGAAGTTGGTACGGGTGGTGACCGCACTGATAGCCGTGTCGTTCAGGCTGAAGGCGGTGTAGTTGATATAGCCCACACCGGTGTAGGTGAAGGTGCTGCCATTGCCGGTGTAGCTGATGCGCGCCGACGACACACCATTGATCGCGTCGGCGGTGAAGGTGCTGCCTTGCGTAGCCAGGCCGTTGCTGTTCGGATTGACGGTGAAGGTCGGGAGGGCGTGAGCCGCGGCAGCTGCCACGGTCATGACAGCGCCAACGGTGAGGGAGCGCAGGGTCTTCGTGCTGATCATATTGGTCTCCAAGTGAGATCTCGAATACGTGGGTTTCGGATGTCGGCTTAAAACAGATGACATTTCGATCAAGGCATTTCGCACCATGCCAACATGCCTTGCCGAACTTACATCGTCTTGCTATCAAACAATCAATCTTCCTGGCTTGTTTGATCGCAGCTTGTTTGTCGATGATGACGAACATTAAGCAAGCAGTGTGCCAATAATTTTTTTACTTTAAAATCAGTCACTTGTATAAATCCTCACGTTGAGCCCGTGGATTTTTGGCGAAGAGTGTAAAGAAAATCGGCAATAAAAAGTTACGGTTACTTGTCCAGAATCAATGAAGTGCCGATTCATGATTTTCCCGGCAGAAATTTCCTTGGAGCGGCGCGCGCCGGAATTGAAAAACGCGACCGCCGGAAAACCGGCGGTCGCGCTGTCTGCAGGTAGCCCTGGCCAGGATCAGGCCGAGGTGCGTCCCGATTCGAACAGGAACCAGGCGCGCTGCTCGGCCTCGTCGATCCAGTTCTCCAGCAGGCTGGCAGAGGCCACGTCACCGTGCTCGTCGCACAGCTCATGAGTGGCCATCATGAAACCGACCAGGCGCAGGTTGTCCTCGCGCAGTTCGGCCAGCATGTCGGAGGGGGTGACGAAGTCGGCATCATTGTCGGCCAGCCGTTGCAGCTTGCCGATATGCCCGGTCGAACGCAGGGTGGTGCCGCCGATCTTGCGCACCCGCTCGGCCACCGCATCGGTGATGGCGATGATCTGCTGGGACTGGTCGTCCAGCAACAGGTGGTAGTCGCGGAAGTGCGGCCCGGACATGTGCCAATGGAAATTCTTCGTCTTCAGGTACAGGGCGAAGATATCGGCCAGCAGCATGGTCAATGCACCGCCGATTTCCTGGCTGGCCTGCGCGGAGAGCAGGGCGGGCGTGGCCAGCGGCGCCAGGCGGCGCTTTTCCAGTTGCTGGCGTTGGGTAGCGTCAAGACTCATTGTTCTTACCCCTTCAGGAAGGCCAGCAGGTCTTCATTGATCTGGTCCTTGTGGGTGGCACACAGGGCGTGCGGGGCACCGGCATAGACCTTCAGCTGCGCACCCGGCACCATCTCGGCCACCAGCTTGCCGGTGGTGGCGAAGGGCACGACCTGGTCGTCGTCGCCGTGGATCACCAGGGTCGGGAAGTTGAATTTCTTGATGTCTGCGCGGAAATCGGTACCGGAGAAGGCCGTCACGCAATCCAGCGTGCCCTTGAGCGAAGCCAGCATGGCGATGTTGAAGGTCTGTGCCAGCACACCCGGGCTGACGGCGTCAGCCTTGCCCGGACGGTTGGTGCCGAAGAAGACGGCGGCGAAGTCGCTGATGAATTGCGCGCGATCCTTCAACAGGCCGGCCTGGATGCCGGCGAACACCTCGGCCGGCACACCCTGCGGGAAGTCCGGCGCCCGGCCGAAGATCGGCGTCACCGCGCCCAGCAGGGCCGCCTTGGCCACACGCTTGCTGCCGTGGCGACCGACATAGCGGGCCACATCGCCGCCCCCCATGGAAAAGCCCACCAGCGTGGCAGCTTGCAGGTCCAGCTTGTCGATCAGCTCGGCCAGGTCATCAGCGAAAGTGTCGTAGTCGTAGCCGCTCCAGGGCTGGCTGGAACGACCGAAGCCGCGGCGATCATAGGCGATCACGCGAAAGCCGCGCTCGGCCAGGAAATTCATCTGGTATTCCCACATGTCGCCGTCCAGTGGCCAGCCATGGGCGAAGACGACCGGTCGGCCGCTGCCCCAGTCCTTGTAGTAGATCTCGGTGCCGTCGCGGGTGGTAAGGGTACTCATGGGTATGCTCCTTGGGTGAGGTGTCGGGTGGAGAGAAAACGCTGTCTACGATTGGGCGATACCGCGTCCCAGGCGCCACTGGCCCGGACCGCACAAGGCAATGGCCGTGAAGATCACCAGCAACAGCCAGCCGAACTGGCCTTCGGCGATGCTCCAGCCGGGGTGCACGGCCAGCATGGCCACCAGCAGTACGCCGATGATGGGCAGGCAGGCCAGGCGGGTGAAGATGCCCAGGGCGATCAGCACCGGGCAGACGGCTTCGGCCAGGATCGCCGCCCATAGCGAGACGGTGGGTCCCAGGCCGAAGGGGTCTTCGATCACCGTCAGCTCATGGGCGTAGTGCAACAGCTTGGGCAGGCCATGCACGTAGAACAGCATGAAACTGCCCGCCAGGCGCAGGAACAGCAGGCCCAGGTCGATGGGGGGTACCGGCAATTCCCGCCGGCGGGGGGTGGAGTGCGCCTGCATGATCAGAACGCGAAGCAGCTGCAACCCAACGCGCCCCAGAAGCCGGCGAAGTTGGAGACCGGGACGCTGGACTTGCGCGCCACATCGTGGGAGTGACCATGTACGCCGCAGGAGCCGACGCAGGCGTGCGGCAGGGTCGCCTTCTTCTGGCGGGCGGCGTCGGTCTTTGCCACGGCGCGATAGTGCCCCGGCACCTTGGCCACCGGCGACCACTCGGGCAGCACCGGGATCTCGCCCGGGCCATGCGAGGAAAACGCACCGGTGCCATAGACCACCTTGCCATCGACCACGGTCATCACCGATTCGATGCTCTTGATCTCGTCTTCATGGACGCTGAAGAAGTCGGCCGACAGCACCGCCAGGTCAGCCAGCTGGCCGGCCTGGATGCGGCCCTTCTTGGCCTGTTCGCTGGAGAACCAGGCGCTGCCTGCGGTCCACAGTTCCAGCGCGGTCTCGCGCGGCAGGCGACCTGCGGCACCGTACAGCTTGGCGCCACCGACGGTGCGGCCGGACACCAGCCAGTACAGCGCGGTCCACGGGTTGTAGCTGGCCACGCGGGTGGCATCGGTGCCGGCGCCGACAGGCACGCCCATCTCCAGCATCTTGGCAATCGGCGGGGTGTGCTCGGCCGCCTCGACGCCATAGCGGTCGATGAAGTATTCACCCTGGAAGGCCATGCGATGCTGGATGGCAATGCCGCCACCCAAGGCCTTGACGCGCTCGATGTTGCGCTCGGTGATGGTCTCGGCGTGGTCGAACATCCAGTGCAGGCCATCGAAGGGGATGTCGCGGTTGACCTTCTCGAACACGTCCAGCATGCGCGAGATCGACTCGTCATAGGTGGCGTGCAGGCGGAACGGCCAGCGGCTGGAGACCAGATGGCGCACCACCCGCTCCAGTTCTGCTTCCATGCCATCGGCCAGGTCGGGACGCGGCTCCAGGAAGTCCTCGAAGTCGGCGGCCGAAAACACCAGCATTTCGCCGGCGCCGTTGTGGCGCAGGAAATCGTCACCGTCACCCGGCTTGACCATGCCGGTCCATTTCTGGAAGTCCGCCAGTTCGCCACCCTTGCTCTGGGTAAAGAGGTTGTAGGCGATGCGGATGGTCAATTGCCCATCGGCAGCCAGCTTGTTGATGATCTGGTAATCATCGGGGTAATTCTGGAAACCACCGCCAGCGTCGATGGCGCTGGTCACGCCCAGGCGGTTCAGTTCGCGCATGAACTGGCGGGTCGAATTGACCTGGTACTCCTGCGGCAGGGTCGGTCCCTTGGCCAGGGTGGCGTACAGGATCATGGCATTGGGACGGGCGATGAGCATGCCGGTCGGGTTGCCCGAGGCATCGCGCACGATCTCGCCACCCGGCGGGTTGGGGGTGTCCTTGGTATAGCCCACCGCCTGCAGCGCGGCGCGGTTGAGCAGCGCGCGGTCATACAGGTGCAGCACGAAGACCGGGGTATCGGGCGCGGCGGCGTTCAACTCCTCCAGGGTGGGCATGCGCTTCTCGGCGAACTGGAACTCGGTCCAGCCGCCGACCACGCGCACCCATTGCGGATGCGGGGTACGGGCGGCCTGGTCCTTCAGCATGCGCAGGGCGTCGGCCAGCGAGGGCACGCCTTCCCAGCGCAGTTCCAGGTTGTAGTTCAGGCCGCCACGGATGAGGTGCAGGTGCGAGTCGTTCAGGCCGGGGATGACGGTGCGGCCGCCCAGGTCGATGACCTCGGTGCCGGATTGTTTCAGGCGCATGACATCGGCGGTGGCGCCCACTTCGATGAATTTGCCGCCACCGATGGCGACGGCCTCGGCGATGGGGTTCTGTCTGTCCACGGTATGGATGTTGCCGTTGATCAGGATCAGGTCGGGAGAAACGCTGGCTGCGTGGGTCATGGAGGCTCCGTAGGGAAAGCGACGGCGATGGAGGGGCGGTGACCGCATATCGATGCCGGGACAGATGACAAGCGTGGCAATCCCATGCGGCCTGGTTGGTATTGGTAGCGTGCCTGCAGTGTGCAAAAACGCGGTCATGGCGTCTAGCTATACGAACAGATAATGGCAGGCGCGGGTCGGCTTGCCTATGATCGCCTCGGGCAGTGCCGCTCTCTCCCGGCCGGCCCTGCACCGCCCTCCTCCACTGACCCACCACCTTGGGAACGATCATGACCACCAATACCAAACTCGACGTGCTGACCCCGGACAACTGCCAGCTCATCATCATCGACCACCAGCCGCAAATGGCCTTCGGCGTGCAATCAATCGACCGCCAGGTCCTCAAGAACAACACCGTCGCCCTGGCCAAGGCGGCCAAGGTCTTCAACATCCCGACCGTGATCACCACCGTCGAGACCCAGGGCTTCTCCGGCTATACCTACCCGGAACTGCTGTCGGTGTTCCCCGAGCACGACATCCTGGAGCGCACCTCCATGAACTCCTGGGATGACCAGAAGGTACGTGACGCCCTGGCCGCCAACGGCAAGAAGAAGGTGGTCGTCGCCGGCCTCTGGACCGAAGTCTGCAACAACAGCTTCGCCCTGTGTGCCATGGCCGAAGGCGACTACGAGATCTACATGGTGGCCGACGCCTCCGGCGGCACCTCCAAGGAAGCCCATGATTACGCCATGCAACGCATGATCCAGGCCGGCGTGATCCCGGTGACCTGGCAGCAGGTGATGCTGGAATGGCAGCGTGACTGGGCCCGCAAGGGTACCTACAACGCCGTCATGGACATCGTGCGCGAACACTCCGGCGCCTATGGCATGGGCGTGGACTACGCCTACACCATGGTGCACAAGGCCGACCAGCGTCCGCACGGCAACCAGAAGACCCTGGCCCCGGTACCGGCCAAGTAATACGCCATTGCTGTTCATGGCCGCCGTGGTCCCTGCCGGGGCCGCGGCGGTACTCACAAGGAGCTGGCCATGTCCGCTTATCTGACTTCACTGGGCGCCGGCATCCTGATCGGCGTGTTCTATGCGCTGTTCAAGGTGCGCTCGCCGGCGCCCCCGGGGATCGCCCTCATCGGCCTCTTGGGCATGGTGCTGGGCGCACGCCTGGTCTCTGGCGTGGCCCACCTGCTGGCTACCTGAACGGGAGAGTGCATGAAACCCTATCTGATTTCCCTGCTGATGGGCGTGCTGGCCGGCCTCATCTATGCGGCCCTGCAAGTGAACTCGCCGGCACCGCCAGTGATCGCCCTGCTGGGCTTGCTGGGCATGTTGATCGGCGAGCAGCTGGTGCCCATCGTGCGCCGCATGCTGGCCGGCGAAGCATTGACGGCGGCGTGGTTCCACCGCGAATGCATTCCCAAGATCACCGGCACCGCGCCGCCCGAGGAACCCTGAGGCAAGCACGTCCCGCGCTACGGCCCTGGCCGGGCGCATCCGATTCCGCCGCTGCCAACGGCGGGAAGGACAACCGCCGATATCCTGCCGCCTCAGCCGCCGGGTACAGGCCCACGGCTGACGATGATGAGCGATGGGGATAACACGCTGGCATCACCTCGACCGATTGCG
>JAFAMT010000230.1 GCA_019233085.1 Herbaspirillum sp. | reverse complement strand
CCTGGGCGACCTGGCCATCCGCTACGGCTACCAGCGCTTCCAGACCGAAGTGATGGTGGTCACCGTGGCCATCCTGGTGGTGCTGGTGCAGTTGCTGCAATTCTTTGGCGACCGCCTGGTGCTGCGTTTTACCCGCAAGTAAATCCCCGGGTGCAAGCTGACAAAGCGCGCACCGCAACCTTAGAGAACCGACGCATAACGTCAACTTTTATTAAAAGACTGGAGAAAAACCATGATCCGCAAACTGATCCCTCACCTCGTCGCCGGCGCCGCGCTGGCCTTCTCCGTGGGCGCGCACGCCGCCGACAAGCTGGTGATCGCCGCCACCCCGGTGCCGCACGCCGAGATCCTGGAACACATCAAGCCGGCCCTGGCCAAGGAAGGCATCGACCTGCAGGTCAAGGTCTTTACCGACTACGTGCAGCCGGCCGCACAGACCAACGAGAAGCAGGTCGATGGCAACTTCTTCCTGCACCAGCCCTACCTGGATCAATTCAAGAAGAGCCACAAGAACGATATCGAAGTACCGGTCACCAAGGTCCACGTGGAACCGTTCGCCGCCTACTCGCAGAAGTACAAGAAAGTGGCCGACATTCCTGACGGCGCTACCATCGCCATCCCCAACGACCCGTCCAACTCCGGTCGCGCCCTGCTGCTGCTGGCCCGCAATGGCCTGATCAAGCTCAAGGACAGCTCCAACATCTCCTCGACCCAGAAGGACATCACCGAGAACCCGAAGAAGCTGAAGTTCCGCGCCCTGGAAGCCGCTACCCTGCCGCGCGTGCTGAACCAGGTCGACGTCGCCCTGATCAACACCAACTACGCGCTGGAAGCCAAGCTGAACCCGGTCAAGGATTCGCTGTTCATCGAGGATGCCAATTCGCCCTACGCCAACCTGCTGGTGGCGCGCGAGGATAACAAGGACAGCGCCGCCATCAAGAAGCTGGCCGCTGCCCTGAACTCGCCGGACGTGAAGAAGTTCATCGAAGAGAAGTACCAGGGCGCCGTCGTCCCGGCCTTCTAAGTTCTTCGGAGGCCTTCCAGGGCCTTCCAAGCAATACTCCCTTCTGTAGTTCCCTGCTCCTGGCAGCGCCGCGCAAGCCGCCTGCCAGGACGCGCCACTGCCCCACCCCCAACCATGCAGCCACCAGGCTGTGATATGGCGATTTGACGATATGACGAACGGTCGGCATCAGCCGCCTGGCGACACCATCGGACGAATACGTGCTTTGATCGCTGGAAGCAATTCCCGTTGCGCAACGCGCACATCATATTCGGCCTGCAGGTTGAGCCAGAAGCGCGGGTCCATCTTGAAATAGACACCCAGGCGGACCGCCGTATCGACAGTCACAGGGCGCTTGCCGTTGATGATCTCGCTGATACGCGACACCGGCACGTCAATATCCGCCGCCACCCTGGCGCCCGTGATGCCCATGGGCTTGATGAACTCTTCCAGCAGGATTTCACCCGGATGGATTTCGTCGAGTTTTTTTGCCATCGTTCTCTCCTAGTGATAATCCACGATTTCAACATCGTGTACGCCGTCGGCAGTCCAACGAAAACAGATGCGCCATTGATCGCTGATGCGGATGCTGTGCTGCCCTTTTCTGTCCCCCCGTAGCGCTTGGAGGTGATTTCCTGGCGGCACCCTCAACGTCGCCAGCGAGGGAGCGGCATGAAGCATCAAGAGCTTGCGGCGCGCGGCTAGTTCGATATTCCTGAATCGCTTCACCGGAATGCTCTCAAAGAGCTGCTCGCTATCCGCGCAAGAAAATGAAATGATCATCTGGGGAGGAATCTTATACCGTTAAACAGTTTCCGTTAAACAGTTTCCGTTAAACAGAAACATAGCGAAACAACACGGAAAATCCTAGCTGATCAACCATGGCGATCGATGAAGGCCGGGTATTTAATCCACGGCACTTGAAGATTTTTTGCCGAAGTGGATGGACGACCCCCGCTTATCAGGCAATGAGACAAGCCCAAGCTTGGTGAACCCACGCCCCAACTTCGCCCCCTGCTGCCCCGTCATCATCCGGTATGAACGACCATGCCGCCGTCAGTCCGCTGTCAGCTGATCTTCGTTGCTGGCACGCTCATTGCTGGACAGAAAGCTCCTGAAGCATCTTTTTCCAAGGGGTTGTTGATGAAGTTTGCAAAACCGGCGCTAGCCACTTACCTGGGCCTGCTGGGCCTGCTGGGCCTGCTGTCCCTGGCCGCCACCACCGCCCGCGCCGATGCACTGGCCGACATCCACAAGAGCGGCGTGCTCAAGATCGCCGTGCCGCAGGACTTCGCGCCTTTCGGCTCGGTCAATGCCGACCTGCAATTGCAGGGCCTGGACATCGACGTGGCCAAGCTGATCGCCCAGAAGATGGGTGTGAAGGTGCAACTGGTGCCGGTGGCCAGCGCCAACCGCATCGCCTACCTGCAGACGCACAAGGCCGACCTGGTCATCTCCACCCTGGGCAAGAATGCCGAACGTGAAAAGGTGATCGACTTCTCGCAAGCCTATGCGCCCTACAACAACAGCGTCTTCGGCGTGGCCGCCGTCAAGGTGACCGGTCCGGCCGACCTGGCCGGCAAGACCGTCGGTGTGGCGCGCGGCACCTTCCAGGACCTGCAGTTGACCGACACCGCGCCCAAGAGCGCCACCATCAAGCGCTACGAAGACAACAACGCCATGATCTCGGCCTATGTCTCGGGCCAGGTGCAACTGGTGGGCACCGGCGATTTCGTGGCCTATGCGCTGGCCGAGAAGGCGCCTGAGAACAAGCCGGTGCTGAAGTACATCATCAATGAATCGAGCTGCAGCGTGGGCTTGAACAAGGGTGAACCGGCCCTGCTGGCCAAGGTCAACGAGGTGATCACGGCCGCCAAGAAGAATGGCGAACTCAACGGCATCGTGCAGAAGTGGCTCAACGTGCCGCTGCCGCAGAAGATGGCCACCAGCTTCCAGTAAGTGCCGCACCAGGACGGCAAGCCACCGGCGCGGCAGCCGCATGGCCGTACCGGCGGGGCTGCCGTTCAGGACAGCAGTTTCTTGAGATGGACGACCGACGCTGCCACGGCAGCGGCGGCCTGCGCATAGGGTGTGCCATTGCCCAGGGCCTTCTCGGCCTGCGCGTATTGCCCGGCATTGATCAGGCGGGCGATGCGGCCGGCCTCGGCATGGAAGGCCTTGTGGCATTCGAAGACGATGGTATATTCGGGCCAGCTGACATACCTCACCCGCCCTTCCCCATGCAACCATCTTCCCAGCACGCAGCGGTCAGCGCGACCGATGGCCTCGGCGTCGAGGGGCTCATGCCTGAGAACGGCATTGTGCAGCCTGGTCTTCCATTGGGCATGTTGTTGGATGGCTTCTTCCAGAGTCATGACTCTCCCTGCATTCCTTGATCACGCCCGATTAAACAACACGGCCCTGGCACCCGCCAAGACCATGTCAGCAGCCTGACCGACGGGCCCTGGATAGCGCTCATCCTGACAGTTTCTGCCAGGCATCATAGAGCGTGCTCCGGTCCAATTCCAGCATGTCCAGCGAGATGATTTCCCCCGCTGCCACATCCACCTTGAGTCGCCGATTGGCCGCCAGGTAGAACGGCGCGTGGATGCGATGAGCCTGCGCGGCCGGCAGCAGCAAGGGCTTCATGCCGTCGATGTTGTGATGATGGCCGCCCATGCGCAGCACTTCCCCCGCCTTGAACGCACGCTGCGCCTGTGCCGTCATGACGGCGTGCACCTGCTGCGTGGTGCTGCCCGAGGCGCGGCCATGCAGCACTGCCGAGAACAGGCTGATCGGCGTCTCCAGGCCCATGAGGTGATAAGGCAGGTAGATGCAGGCGTACTTGCCATTGCGGCCCAGTACGTGGCCCTTCTGGCCCAGCGTCTGCCAGACTTCGTTGTCGGTACAGCGCACCACCACGAACACGCCGCCGCCGAAGCTGGCTTCGTCCGGCAGGCGCAGGCAGTTGAAGACATCGACCACGCCTTCGCGATCGAGGATGCCGCCGTCGGCGCGCGGGATGAAGATGTCGGCCAGCTCCGAGATGCGGCACAACGGATAGCTCAGCGCATCGCACGCCGGCGTGAGGCCGGTGGAATTGGCCACCACGTTCATCTCGCAATAGTCGGGCGTGGCACTCTGCGGCAAGGCGCGGATGGCTTCGCTGCGTTGCTGCAGGCGTGTGGCGGTATCGCCCTCCAGGGTCAGCAGGCCCGACAGCGCCGGCACCTGGTGACGTTGGTCGGTATAGGCCAGCTCGCCCGAGGCCGGGTGGTAGATGTAGTCATATTCGCTGGACTTGCCGGCGGCCACCACGTCGAAGCCCAGCACGCGGGCCCAGGTCACCAGCCCGATCAGGTTGCTGGGCTGGTCACCGTCGGCGGTGGTGTAGACCACCTTGCGCTCGCAGGCCAGTGCATTGAGGTAAGGACCGATCACGGCATCGGTCTCCTTGCTGACCATGGCCACGTGGACGCCGCGCTCGATGGCGTTGATGGCGATCTGGGCGCTGATGTCGGGGTTGCCGGTGGCTTCCACCACGATATCCAGCGCGGCCGCGTCGAGCAGGCGGTAGTCGCTCACCAGGGCGGTCTGGTCCCGTTCGTTGGCCGCGCGCACGGCGGCGGCATCATGGCAGATCACCAGGCGCTCGGGCGCATAGCCGAGTTCGATCAGCATGGCGCGCGTGCCTTCCACGTCCAGGTCGCACAGGGCGGCCACGCGCAGGCTCTTGATATGGCGGCATTGCACCAGCAGCGAACGGCCGAAGCCGCCCTTGGCACCGGTGAGGGCGATGCAGATCGCTCGTTGTTGTAGTTCCTGGAAAAGGAGTTCGTAGTTCATGATGTGCTTTCTATGGCGAAAAGACGGTATCGGTATCAGCAGAAGCGTCGCAGCGGGCTCAATGGAGGAAGGCGTCGATCAGCAGCACCCCGGCCAGGCCGATGAGCGACTGCAGCGATACCAGCAAGGTCCAGCTCTTGAGCGTCTCCGAGACGCTCAACTTGAAATATTCCTTGAACAGCCAGAAGCCCGAGTCGTTGAGGTGCGACAGCATCAGGCCGCCCGAGCTGGTGGCCAGCACCAGCAGCTCCAGGCTGACGTGGGGATCGGCGGCGGCCAGCGGAGCCACGATGCCGGCAGCGGTGACGGTGGCCACCGTGGCCGAACCGATGGCCACGCGGATCAGGGCAGCGATGGCCCAGCCCAGGATCAGGGGATTGATCTGCCAGGTCACCGCCCAGTGGGCGATGAGGTCGCTGACATGGGTTGCCACCAGCATTTCCTTGAGGCCGCCACCGGCGCCCAGGATCAGGATCACTCCCGCCGCCGGCGCCAGGCTCTTGCCCAGGATCTTCTGGATCTGCGTGAGCGAGAAGCCACTACGCACACCCAGCGCATAGAAGGCGAAGAGCACGGCGATGAGCAGCGAGACGATGGGGTCACCCACGAACTCCAGCCAGAGGTGGGCCACGCCATGGCCATCGACCAGGTTGCGTCCGAAGGTGCGCAGCATCATCAGCCCCGGCGGCAGCAGCACCGAGATCAACACCAGCGGCAGCGACGGCAGGCTGCGCTGGTCGGCAGGTACGGCGACGGTTGGCTCGGCAGCAGGGTCGGCGGCAGCCGAGGCCGGGAACCAGCGCATGATGAAGGAGGTGAACAGCGGCCCCGAGAGGATGGCCATCGGCACCGCGATCAGGAATCCGTAGAAGATGGTCTTGCCCGCATCGGCGTGATAGGCCGCCATGGCCAGCGTGGGCGAGGGATGCGGCGGCAGCAGGCCGTGCGAGACATACAGGCCCGCGGCCAGCGGCACGCCGATGCGCAGGATGTAGCTGTTGGTCCGGCGCGCGATGACGAAGGCCAGCGGCACCAGCATCACGAAACTGACGTCGAAGAGGTGCGGCAGGCCGATCAGCAGTGCCGCCGCGCAGATGGTGGTGGGAATCCAGCGCTGCGAGCCCAGGCCCACGAAGGCATTGGCGATCTTGTCGGCGCCGCCCGACTCCAGCAACAGGCCGCCGAGCATGCTGCCCAGGCCGACCACCAGGCCCACCGAACTGAGGATGCCACCAAAGCCCTTCTGGAAGCTCTTGACGGTATCCACCGGGGAGACACCGCTGGCGATGCCCAGGAAGCCAGCTGCCAGGATCAGCGCCAGGAAAGGATGGAATCGCAGGCGCGTAATGAGCAGAATCAGTAATAAAATCGCCAGCACCGGGCTGACCAGGGGCATGAACATTGTCTCTCTCCCGCTTGGAGTATGGTTTTAGGAACGTATGATGTGCGGTTGCCGCGGATCAGGCGGCGCATCAAATGGTATACCAAAATTTATTTTTGGCGATTTATTTTTTATATTTCACTTTAAGTCATTGATTTTATTGATTATATAAATAATCCTATCTGGAATACCAATTAACACTTCAGATAGACATCAATGCGCAAAAGAAGAAAGCCGGGAACAGACATGGCGCAGCAAGGCAAGCACACCGTCGGCAGTGGCAAGGCGGCGATCGAAGAACAGGAAGAGCGGCACGAGGAGCGTCAGGAGGCGGGAGGCGAGCTGCTCTCGGAGCAATTGGCCGAGCAGTTGCGCAACCAGATCGTCACCGACGAATTGAAACCCGGCACGCCGCTACGCGAACGCACGCTGGCCGAGCAATTGCAGGTATCGCGCACGCCCTTGCGCGATGCGCTCAAGATCCTGGCCGCCGATGGCCTGGTCACCCTGCTGCCCAACCGGGGCGCGGTGGTGGCTGAGCTGACGCCGCAGCAGATCGAGGAAAAACTGGACGTGCTGGGCGTGATCGAGGAATTCGCCGCCGTGCGCGCCTGCCAGTACGCCACCGAACAGGAGGTCGCGGAGCTGCGCGCGCTGCATCACGAGATGCTGGCCGCCTACGAGCGGCGCGACCGTATCAGCTACTTCCACCTGAACCAGCGCATCCATCGCGGCATCGTCCAGGCCGCGCGCAACGCCACGCTGGCGGAGGTACACGGCCAGTTGAACCGGCAGCTGTATCGCTACCGTTACCAGGGCAGCGTGAGTTCGGAGATCTGGCACACCGCCATCGACGAGCACCAGGTCATCATCGACCTGCTCAGCCGTCGCCAGGCCCAGGAGCTGGGCCAATACCTGCGTCGTCACGTCCACCGGACGTGGGAGCAGTTGCTGGGCACCTCCTGATCAGGAGGCCACCACGCGCTGGCCCGCAAGCAGCGGCAACGCCGGCGGAGGCAGGGCCGCACCCGACGCAGCGGCTGGCGGCGATTTCCGGCAAGAAACCTAACCACAGCCCCCGCATCGGGACAGAAAGAAAACGGGCCACAGTACCAGTGGCGATGTGGCCCCTTGGCTTGATGCCGCTCGGGACTGGCGGATCAGGCCTGGCTTACTGGTAGGTCGTGGCGATCTTCTCCGGCAGCGGCACGTTCAGCCATTTCTTGACGATGGCATTGAGTTCGCCGCTCTTCTTGGAGGCGGTCAGGGTCTCGTTGACCTTGGCCATCAGGGCGGGCTCGCCCTTGTTCATGCCGACGTAGCAGGTCGAGACATTGATGATGTACTTCAGCAGCGGCTTGTTGGTGGGGGTCTTCTCGGCCAGCGCATAGGCCACGAAGTCGCCCGTGCCGACGATCTGCACCTGGCCCGAGACATAGGCCGAGATCAGGCCGTTGTTATCCTCGTAGCGCTTGATGGTGGTGCTCTTGGGTACGCTATCGGTGAGCATCAGGTCCTCGAAGGTGCTGCGCGCCACACCCACGGTCTGGTTG
>JAFAMT010000190.1 GCA_019233085.1 Herbaspirillum sp. | reverse complement strand
GCGACGCCCGCGCACATCCTAGCGGTAGTAGTAGCCGCCGTAATACGGACGATAGTAGTGCGGCTGCGGCGGGCCGGCCGGTACCACTACGCAGGCCGACAGGGTGGCGGCAGCCACGGCAGCGGCCACGATCAGTTTGATCCATCGTTTCATGATGTCCTCCATCGTTACAGTCTTGTTTGGCAGGCCAGGCACATCGCCAAGCCACGCTGGCAGATTGCCAGCCGGCCTCCATGACAGGTAATTCCCGCTCGTATCATCTGTAACAAGAAAACCCGTGGCCGGTGCCGCCCGGGCGTTGTCATCTGGCAAAAAATCCGCTGCAGCCGGGCGCAATGGCCGATGAAAGCGGGCGCGTGGGGTAAAATGCTTGCCATCTGAATAAATAGGCATTCCTCCCGATTCATCCCATGAGCAACGAACTGAAAAACGGTCACACCCCTGCCCCCTCCACCAATTTCCTGCGCGGTATCATCGAGGCCGACCTGGTCTCCGGCACCTACGCCGAGCGCAGCAACCAGGATGGCCAGGTGCTGCCGCAGGTGGTGACCCGTTTTCCGCCCGAGCCGAATGGCTACCTGCACATCGGCCACGCCAAGTCGATCTGCCTGAACTTCGGCCTGGCCAAGGACTACGCCGGCCGTTGCCACATGCGCTTCGACGACACCAACCCCGAAAAGGAAGAACAGGAATACGTCGACACCATCCTGGACTCGGTCAAGTGGCTGGGCTTCTCCTGGGAGCATGAGGGCAAGTCGCACCTCTACTACGCCAGCAACTACTTCGACGTCATGTACGCCTGTGCCCAGGCCCTGATCCGCAAGGACCTGGCCTATGTGGATGAGCAGAACGCCGAGCAGATGCGGGAGAACCGCGGCACCCTGACCGAACCCGGCAAGAATTCCCCCTGGCGCGACCGCCCGGCCGAGGAATCGCTGCGCCTGTTCGAGGAAATGCGCGACGGCAAGCACCCGGACGGCTCCCTGATCCTGCGCGCCAAGATCGACATGGCCAGCCCCAACATGAACCTGCGCGATCCGGCCATCTACCGCATCCGCCATGCCACCCACCACAACACCGGCGACAAGTGGCGCGTCTACCCGATGTACACCTTCGCGCATCCGATCGAGGATGCGCTGGAAAACATCTCCCACTCCATCTGCACCCTGGAGTTCGAAGACCAGCGCCCCTTCTACGACTGGCTGCTGGACCAACTGGCCGAGGAAGGTTTCTTCAGGAAGCCGCTGCCGCACCAGTACGAATTCGCCCGCCTGAACCTGACCTACATCATCACCAGCAAGCGCAAGCTGCGCCAGCTGGTCGATGAAAAGATCGTCTCCGGCTGGGACGACCCGCGCATGCCCACCATCGTCGGCCTGCGCCGCCGCGGCTATACCCCGGAAGCGATCCGCCTGATGTGCGACCGCACCGGCGCCTCCAAGAACAACAGCTGGATCGACTTCAGCGTGCTCGAAGGCGCGCTGCGCGAAGACCTCGACCCCAAGGCCCCGCGTGCGGTGGCCGTGCTGCGTCCGCTGAAGCTGATCATCGACAACTTCCCCGAAGGCGCGTCCATCGATTGCAGCGCCCCGATTTATCCGCCGGCGCATCCGGAACACGACACCGCGCACCGCCACTTCCCCATCACCCGGGAACTCTGGATCGAACGCGAAGACTTCATGGAAGAACCCACCAAGGGCTACTTCCGCCTCTTCCCGGGCAACAAGGTGCGCCTGCGCTACGGCTACGTGGTCGAATGCACCGGTTGCGACAAGGATGAACACGGCAACGTCATCGCGGTCCATTGCAACTACTTCGAAGACAGCAAGAGCGGCACCGAAGGCAGCTCCAACTACAAGGTCAAGGGCAACCTGCACTGGGTCAGCGCCGAGCACGCCCTGGCCACCGAAGTGCGCCTGTACGACCGCCTCTTCTCGGACCCGCATCCGGATGCCGGCGGCAAGGACTTCCTGGCGGCCCTGAATCCGAACTCCAAGGAAGTCATCACCGCTTACCTGGAGCCGACCTTGAAGAGCGCCAAGCCCGGCGAGATCTACCAGTTCGAACGCCACGGCTACTTCGTGGCCGACCGCGTCGATTCGACCGACGGCCAGCCGGTGTTCAACCGCGCCGTGACGCTCAAGGACAGCTGGGGCAAATAAGCCGTATTGACGGGGAATCGGCCGCAAGGCCACGCGGGCGGCGCGCTGCGCTACGCCGCCCGTGCACAGGGAAGGCGCAGTGGCGTGGATGTTTCCGCGCCCACCGGCAAGGGGAAGGCTCATGTTCGAGCAGATCAAGATCCAGCGCATGTCGATGGCTACCATCTACAAGCTGCTGGCCATCGGCACCACGTTCTCGCTGGTGCCGTTTTCGACCCTGATGGGGGTCTTGTCGTTATTCGGCGCCCAGACCATCACCTGGGACGGCAAGCACCTCATCGGCTATGACGGCCTGATCGCCTCGCCCTTCATCGGCCTGTTCCTCTCGGGTTTCATCACGCTGTTCCTGGGCACGCTCTGCACCATCGGCCTGTGGCTGTATTCGCTGTGGCGCCCGCTGGCGCTGCGCGTGGAACCGGTGGATAACCTGGACATCGACAAGCTCATCCGCGACAGCGAAGAAGCCATGTCCACCCGCGACTGAGGCGCCAGGCGGGGTGGCTTGCCACCATGGCCGCCTAGAACATCTTCATCCATTTCAGGAAGGCCACGGTAGCCACACCAAGGCCGCCCATGATTCCCATCACGATCCAGAACGAGCCTTCGTCATGCAGGCCCGGCAGCCCCGCCACGTTCATCCCGAAGATCCCCGATACCAGCGTGGCAGGCATCAGCAAGGCGGTCAGCACCGATAGCGCCATCAGGTTGCGGTTCATCTGTTCCGACATCTGCGAGGCGATCTCTTCCTGCAGCAGCTTGGCCCG
>JAFAMT010000213.1 GCA_019233085.1 Herbaspirillum sp. | reverse complement strand
GTGCGGCGCACCAGGTCGGTAAAGCCCTCGGTGAGCGAATTGAGATTGATGGTGCGCCCTTCCAGGCGCTGCTTGCGGGCGAAGGCCAGCAATTGCTGGGTCAGCATGGCGGCCTTGCCGGAGGCCTTGCGGATGCTGTCGGTGCTGCGCGCCACCCGGTCCAGGTCGGGGACCTCGCTGCGCAGGGCCAGCTGGATGATGTCCAGATAGCCGGTGATGACCTGCAGCAGGTTGTTGAAGTCGTGCGCGATACCGCCGGTCAACTGGCCCAGCGCCTCCATCTTGCGCGCCTGGCCGAGCGCCTGCTCGGCGTCGCGGCGGCGGCTGATGTCGAGCTGGGAGCTGAAGAAATACTTGAGCTGGCCATGCTGGTCGTAGACCGGCGAGATGAACAGCGCATTCCAGAAACTGGAACCGTTCTTGCGGTAGTTCAGCAGTTCGGTGGCAATCTCGCGCCGCTCGGCCACGGCCTGGCGCACCTGCGCCACGACCGCGCGATCGGTCTCGGGCCCCTGCAGGAAGCGGCAGTTGCGCCCCATCACCTCGGCCCGGCTGTAGCCAGTCATGTTGATGAAGGCGTTGTTGACGAAGATGATGGGATTGTCGGGCTGACGCGGGTCGGACACGATCATGGGCATGCGTGTCATTTCCACGGCGGCAAAGAAGATATCGTTGGCGTCCTCGCCCACTACGACCTTGGTCAGGTCATTGCCGATGCCGGCGACGTTGCCGTCGTCGGCGGGGCAATGCAGGGGCGCGCGCTTGATTGGATTGCGCATCTGATGTTCTCCGTATGGCTGGGCTTGCGCTCCCCCGCCCCACTGCGGCGGGCGGCAAGCCTTGATACGGATTGGACACGATCATGCTCAGCGGTTCCCCGCCAATTGCAACAGCCTTGAAACACATCGCGGCAAGCCGCCTCAGAGGCCGGATTCCCGCTGATGAGCTTGTATGGAGGATAGCGTTCCCTGGTGCCGTACATGGCCCAGATCGAGCAGATAGGCGCGGTCACTGACGAGCTCGGCGAAATGGAAATTCTGCTCGCACAGCAAGATAGCCATGCCGGCCTGCTTGAGCTTGACGATCATCGCGGCCATCTGCTCGACGATGAGCGGGGCCACGCCTTCGGAGGGTTCGTCCAGCAGCAGCAGGTGCGGATTGCCCATGAGCGTGCGGGCGATGGTGAGCATCTGCTGCTCGCCGCCGCTCATGCGGCCACCCAGGCGGTGCGGCATGGCCCCCAGGTTGGGAAAGAGTTCGAACAGGGCCTGCGGCGTCCACTGCGGCGCCCCGGTCCGTGCGGGTTGGCGGCCGGTTTCCAGGTTCTGCAGCACGCTCAGCTCGGTGAAGATGCGCCGGTCTTCCGGCACGAAACCCAGACCCAGCCTGGCCCGCTGGTAGGGCGCCAGGCCGCTGATGTCGCGCCCGCCGAAATGGCACTGGCCACGCGTGCCGGGCAACAGGCCCATGATGGCCTTGAGCGTGGTGGACTTGCCGGCGCCGTTGCGCCCCATCAGCGCCACCACCTCGCCGCGTGCCACCGTGAGATCAAGGTCGAAGAGGATGTGGGCGCGGCCATAGAAGGCGTGCAAGCCCTGTACCTGCAGCAGTGGCGCGCTCATGCCTGGCCTCCGAAGGTGGCGCCCGAGCCGAAGTAGACCTCGCGCACGCGGGCGTCGGCGCGCACCGCCTCGGGCTCGCCCTGGGCAATCAGCTGGCCGCGTGCCAGCACGATGATGCGGTGGGCAAAGGCGAACACCACATCCATGCTGTGTTCGGTGAACAACACCGAGAGGCCATTGTCACTGACCAGCCGGCGCGTCAGGGCCATCAGCTCGCGCCGTTCGCGCTCGGCCATGCCGGCGGTGGGTTCATCCATCAACAGCAGGCGCGGCGCGTTCGACAGCGCCATGGCCAGCTCCACCCGCTTGATGTCACCATAGGCCAGCACGCCGCAGGCACGGTGCGCCTGGGCGGCCATGCCGACCTGCTCCAGCAGGTGCATGGCCTCGTCGCGCAGGTAGCTGGCGGCCGGGCGCCAGAAGCGCCACAGCTGGCGCCGGTGCGAGAGCAAGGCGGCCTGGACGTTTTCCAGCACCGTCATGGAAGCAAAGGCGGCCGATACCTGGAAGGTGCGCCCTACCCCGCGCTGCCAGATGCGGCGAGGCTCAAGGCCGGCGATGTCCTCGCCAGCGAGCAGCACGGCACCGGAATCCGGGGTCAGCTGGCCGTTGATGACATTGAAGCAGGTCGATTTGCCGGCCCCGTTGGGGCCGATCAGGGCCAGCATCTGGCTGGCTGGCAGATCGAAGGAAACCCCGTCCAGCGCGGCCACGCCACCGAAGGACTTGGTGAGATTACGCACGCTCAGCAGGCTCATGCGCCCTCCTCCTGGCGCGGGCGTCGGAAGATCCCGGCCACACCGCCCGGGAAGAGCAGCACCAGCAGCAGGATCACGCCGCCCAGCAAGGCCCGCCAGTAGTCGGTCTCGCGCGCCACCAGGTCTTGCAGCCAGGTGAACAGCGATGCTCCCAGCAAGGGGCCCAGCAGGCTTTGCACCCCGCCCAGCATGACCATCACCAGGCCGTCCACGGAGCGGCTGACACCGGCGACCTCGGGCGAGATGCTGCCCTTGGAGAAGGCAAAGAGTACGCCGGCCAATCCGCAGAAGAGGCCCGCCACGGCAAAGCCACCCCATTGCAGCGCGCGCACGTCCATGCCGAGCGCCTCGGCACGTGGGGCGGCATCGCGGGCAGCGCGCAAGGCCAGGCCGAACGGCGCATGGATCACCCGCCGCAGCAGGTAGACGCCCAGCACGGCAAAGGCCAGCGCCAGGTAGTAATAGGCCAGTGGCGAGGACACGGCCTCAGCCGGACGGATGCCGACCAGGCCGTTGCTGCCGCCGGTGAAGTCATCCCACTGGAAGATCAGGGCCCAGACGATCTGGGCAAAGGCCAGTGTCAGCATGGCCAGGTACACACCGGACAGGCGCACGCAGAACCAGCCGAACAGCAAGGCCCCCAGCATGGCTGCCAGCGCACCGGCGGCCATGGCGGCCGGCATCGGCCATTGCAGCTTCAAGGTCACCAGGGCCGCGGCATAAGCCCCCAGGCCAAAATAGGCGGCGTGACCGAAGGACAGCATGCCGCCCGGCCCCATCAGGAAATGCAGGCTGGCCGCGAACAGCACGGCCACCAGGATCTCCACCATCAGCACCGGCAGATAAGGGAAGTAGCCGGCCAGCAGGGGCAGCGCCAGCAAGAGCAGCATCAGCGTCCATCCGGCCAGGCGCGCAGCGCGGCCGGCGCGGCGCAATGGCGCTTCCTGCAGGCCGCTGGCACGCACGGCCGACGGCGGCTTGCCGAACAGGCCCCAGGGCCGCACCACCAGCACCGCCGCCATCACCAGGAACTCCACCACCAGGGTCAGCCGCGACAGCGAGATCTCCATGCCGAACAGGGATACATTGCCCAGCGCGATGCACAGGGCCTTGACCTCGGCGATCAACAAGGCGGCTGCGAAGGCGCCGCCGATGGACCCCATGCCGCCCACCACCACCACGACGAAGGCATTGCCGATGGTATCCAGGTCGATGGCCAGGTTGGCCGGCATGCGCGGGCCTTGCAGGGCGCCGCCCAGCCCGGCCAGGAAGCAACCGAGTGCGAACACGGCCGTGAAGAGCCAGCCCTGGTTCACGCCCAGCGCGCCCAGCATCTCGCGGTCCTGGGTAGCGGCACGGATGAGCGTCCCCCAGCGGGTGCGATTAAGCAGCAGCCACAACAGCGCCAACACCAGGGGGCCGATGAAGATCAGCAGCAGGTCGTATTGCGGCAGGCGTCGTCCCAGCAGGTGGACCGCCCCGGAAAGGCCCGGTGCGCGTGGGCCGAACAGGTCTTCCGGGCCCCACAGCCAGAGCGCGCCATCCTTGATGATCAGCACCAGCGCAAAGGTGGCCAGCAGCTGGAACAGTTCCGGCGCCCGATAGATGCGGCGTAGCACCAGCATCTCCACCAGCGCCCCCAGCACCGCCACGACCAGGGCCAACAGCAGCACTGCCGCCCAGAAGCCAGGCACCGTGGCGCCGATGGCGTTGACCAGGGTATAGGCCAGGTACAGCCCCAGCAGGTAGAACGAGCCATGGGCGAAATTGACGATGCGGGTGACGCCGAAGATCAGCGACAGGCCGGCCGCCACCAGGAACATGGCGGAGGCATCGGCCAGGCCGTTG
>JAFAMT010000059.1 GCA_019233085.1 Herbaspirillum sp. | reverse complement strand
TAGTTCAGGGCGAAGGGGTTGACCAGGTAGTGATGCTCCGGTCCCGGCACCCGTACCGAGATGTGGTTGAAGATCATCTCGGTCCAGCCCAGGTAATCGACCAGGCGATAACAGTGGGCCAGCTGGATGCGCAGGGCCCATTCCTGGTCGCTGCAGTGGGCCGGCTTATCTGCGCCGTAGCTGTATTGCATGATGTTCATTGATGGAACTCCTGAATCGAAAACCACGTTCTCTGAAAATAGCGAAGACCGTTCGGACTGAGTAGGTCCGCAGGACCGTATCGAAGGCGCGCCCATCGTTGATTCGTCAATGCGTCTTCGATACGCCGCTGCGCGGCTACTCAGCCCGAACGGTAGCCAGGGTATTGCCGCTCACGCTGCCTTGGCGGCAGGCTGCGGATTGTTGTCTTGCTGCTCTTGCTGCTCTTTCTGCTGCCTCGCCGCCTCGCCCCTGAAGCGCGCCAGCGATACCATGGCCCGCGTGATCGGCATGGGCAGATCGAAGCGCTCGGCCATTTCCAGCACCGCATCTCCGATGGCGGCCAGTTCCAGCGGACGACCGCGCTCCCAGTCCTGCAGCATGGAGGTGCGGAAGGCGCCCATGGCCTCGCCCAGCTGCAGGAAGGTGAGCGGATCGATGTCGACGCGGGCGCCATAGCTGGCCGCCACTTGCAGGGTCTCGCGCATGATCTGCCTGACCACCTCGCGCAATTCCGGCAAACCGTACAACTGCTCCAGCGTGCCCTGGGTGATGACCGACAGCGGATTGGTGCTGATGTTGGCGATGATCTTGGTCCACAGCTTGTCGCGGATGCGGTCGGTGGCGCGGGCTTCGATGCCGGCGGCCTCCACCGCCGCGCGCACGCGCAAGAGGCGCTCGCTCATCTCGCCCGAGGGCTCGCCCAACACCATCAGGTGCGGGTTGACGGAACGGATCTCGCCGGGGCCGACCACTTCGGCGGTGATGAAGAGCACGCTGCCGATCAGGCGCTCCAGCGGCACCGCCGCGGCCAGTGCGCCGTCTGGATCGACGGCCTTCACCGTCTCGCCATCGAAGCGCCCGCCCTCGCGGTGGAAATACCACCAGGGCACGCCATTGTTGGTGGGAATCACCACCGTCTGCGCGCCCACCAGGGGAGTGACCTGCGGCAGCAATGCCGACATGTCCTGACTTTTTGCGCACAGGAAAACCACGTCCTGCACGCCGAACTCGGGCCGGTCGCTGGCGGCGGGCCGGGCGTGGGTGGTGCCGCTGAGGTCGTGCAGGGTCAGGCCGTGTTCGCGGATGGTCTTCAGGGTCTGGCCGCGTGCCAGCACGCTGACCTGGTGACCGGCGGCCGCCAGGCGCACGGCCAGCGTGCCACCGATGGCGCCGGCACCGGCGATGCAGATGCGCAGCGGCGCGGTGTTGGGGTTGAGGTCTTGGCTCATGAGGGTTCCCGGGGAAAGGCTCAACCGGCCAGCTTGTCCTGGTGCTTGCCGGACAAGCCCAGGTAAGCCTCGATCACGCGGCGGTCATGGGCCAGCTGGCTGGCCGGGCCGTGCATGCGGATTTCGCCGTTTTCCAGCACGTAGCCGTAGTCAGCCACCTGCAGGGCGGCGCGTGCGTTCTGTTCCACCAGCAGGATGGAGACGCCGCGACGACGCAACTCCGCGATGATGCGGAAGATCTCGCGCACGATCAGCGGCGCCAGCCCCAGGCTGGGCTCGTCCAGCATCAGCAGGCGCGGCTTGGCCATCAGGGCGCGGCCCACCGCCAGCATCTGGCGCTCGCCGCCGGAGAGCGTGCCGGCCTGCTGGGTGCGCCGCTCGCGCAGGCGCGGGAAGAGCGTGTAGACCTCCTCCAGCGTGGCCGCATGGTCGCGCAGGCCGGTGCGATAGCGCTGGAAGGCGCCCAGCATCAGGTTGTCCTCGATGTTCATCTCGGCAAACAGTTCGCGCTTTTCCGGCACCAGGGTCATGCCGGCGGCGACCATCTCTTCCACCTCCGGCGAATGACGGATCACGCCATCGAAGGCCATCGCCCCGCGCGAGGGCAGCACGCCCATGATGGCCGAGAGCAGCGTGGTCTTGCCGGCGCCGTTGGGGCCGATGACGGTGACGATCCTGCCCTGCTCCACCGACAGGTCGATGCCCGAGAGCACCTGCACACGGCCATAGGCGGCCGAGAGGTCGCGCACTTCCAATACCTTATTGCCCATGGTGTGCTCCTGCCGCCAGCGCGGTGTCGGGAATGTTTTCTTCATCGGCCGCGCCCAGATAGGCTTCCAGCACGGCGGGGTTGTTCTGGATCTCTTCGGGCAGGCCTTCGGCGATCTTCTGGCCAAAGTCCATCACCACGATGCGGTCGACCAGTTCCATGACGAAGTCCATGTCGTGCTCCACCAGCAGGATGGCCATGCCCTCGCCGCGCAGCTTGCACAGCAAGTCACCCAGCGCCTGCTTCTCGCCCAGGCGCAGGCCGGCGGCCGGTTCGTCCAGCAGCAGCAGGCAGGGGTCGGCGGCCAGGGCGCGGGCGATTTCAAGGATGCGTTGCTGGCCCAGCGACAGCGCGCCGGCCGGTTCATACATCTGCGCCGTCAGGCCCACGCGCTCGATCTGGCGTGCGGATTCGGCCAGGATGCGCGCTTCTTCCTGGCGGTCCAGGCGCAGCATCGAGGCCAGCACGCCGCGCTTGCCACGCAGGTAGGCACCGATGGCGACGTTCTCCAGCACCGTCATGCGCGACATCAGGCGCACGTGCTGGAAGCTGCGGCTCATGCCCAGGCCGGCGATGTGGCGCGAACCGCGTCCGGTCACCTCGTGACCACGGAACTGCACGCTGCCAGAGGTCGGCGTATCCACGCCCGAGACCTGGTTGAACAGCGTCGACTTGCCCGCGCCATTGGGGCCGATCAGCGCCAGCACCTCACCGGCCATGACCTTGAGGCTCATGTCATTGTTGGCCACCAGCCCGCCGAACTTGCGGGTCACGTTGCGTACATCCAGTACCACCTCGTGGCGGGCCGGCATGGGCCGACGCGGCAACGGCTCGGCGGTGGCGTCGATCTGCAGGCGCCGCGCGCGCACCGGCACCAGCCGTGCCAGGTAGGGCCACAGGCCATCACGCGAACGCTGCAGCAGCACCACGATCAAGAGGCCGAAGACGATGGTCTCGAAGTTGCCCGAGCGGCCCAGGATGACCGGCAGCAGGCCTTGCAGCCACTCCTTCAGGACCACGATGAGGGTCGAGCCCAGCACCGCGCCCCACACATTGCTGGCGCCGCCCAGCACGGCCATGAACAGGTAGTCGATGCCGAAGCCCAGCCCGAACGGTGACGGGTTGACGAAGCGCTGCATGTGCACGTACAGCCAGCCCGACACCGCAGCCAGCACCGCAGCGACGACGAACACCACGATGCGCATGCGCGCCGTATCGATGCCCATGGCCTCGGCCATCACCATGCCGCCCTTGAGGGCGCGGATCGCGCGGCCTTCGCGCGAATCCAGCAGGTTGTGCAGGGCTGCCACCCCCAGCATCACGGCCACCCAGATGAGGCCATAGATGGCGCGGTCCGAGGCCAGCGTCACCCCGAACAGGTTCAGTGAGGGGATGCCCGACATGCCGGTCTGGCCGCCCATGCTCTCCAGCGTGCCGAAGATGAAGTACAGGCTGATGCCCCAGGCGATCGTGCCCAGTGGCAGGTAGTGGCCGGAGAGCTTCAGCGTGACGCTGCCCACCGCCAGCGCCAGCAGTGCGGTGAGTACCAGCGCCACCAGCAGCGCGATCCAGGGCGACTGCATCCACAGCAAGGCATCCGGCAAGGGCAGCACCTTGGCCGACAGCGCGGTCGAGATATAGGCGCCCAGGCCGACGAAGGCCGCCTGGCCGAAGCTGGTCAGGCCGGCTACGCCAGTCAGAAGCACCAGCCCCAGCACCACGAGGGTGGCCAGGCCGATGTTGTTCAACAGGGTCATGGTGAAGGCCGACGCCACGAAGGGCGCCGCCACCAGCAGGGCGATGAACACGCCCAGGGCGGTACGGGAGGAAATGGCGCGCTTCATTCTTCTTCCTCCACATGACGGGTGGACAGCGAGCGCCACAGCAGGATGGGGATGATGAGCACGAACACGATGATTTCCTTGTAGGCGCTGGCCCAGAAGGTGGAGAAGGATTCGATCAGGCCGATCGCCAGAGCGCCCAGCGCCGCGGCCGGATAGCTGACCAGGCCGCCGATGATGGAGCCGACGAAGCCCTTCAGGCTGATCAGAAAGCCCGAGTCATAGTAGATCGTGGTGAGAGGCGCGATCAGCACGCCCGACATCACCCCGATCAACGACGCCAGCAGGAACATGGCCTTGCCGGCGAAGACCGGCGAGATCCCCATCAGGCGCGCACCCATGCGATTGAGGGCGGCCGCGCGCAGGGCCTTGCCGTAGAGCGTGCGCTCGAACATGACGAACAGGCCCACGATCAGCAGCAGCGACACGCACACCACCCACAAGGCCTGGCTGGAGAAGCGCAAGCTGCCCACTTCCAGCGCCGCCTCGGTGAAGGGCGCGGTGCGCGCGCCTTCCGGGCCGAACACCAGCAGCGCCACGCCCACCAGCGCCACGTGCACCGCGATGGAGACGATCAGCAGCACCAGCGGCGAGGCGCTGGCAATGGGCTGGAAGGCCAGGCGATACATCAGCGGCCCCATCGGCACCAGCAGCAGCAGGGTCATGGCGATCTGCGCCAGCATGGGCAAGGTGGAGAAATTGACCGACAGCGCCACGCCGGCCACCACGGCCGCGTAGACCAGCTTGGCCGGCAGCCACAGGCTGGGGCGGCGACGGCTGGTGCGCCACATGTCGTAGAGGTCGAAGGTACAGGCGGCCAGGCACAGGGCCACCAGCAGCCAGGCCACGGTGAGCGGCTGGCCGTTCTGCATCATGCCCATGGTCAGCGCGCCGAAGGAGACGAACTCGCCCTGCGGGATGAGCAGGATGCGGGTGACGGTGAAGACCAGGACGATGGACAGCGCCAAGAGCGCATAGATGGCGCCGTTGGTGATGCCGTCCTGCCCCAGTAGCGCCACGATGTTGAGATTCATTGCGACTTCCTTGTGGAGCCGGCGCGCTGCGATCCAGCCAGGAACGACGCGCCAGGTTCGGGATGCGTGTGGAGGTGGAGAACTCCGCCAGCCGCACTGACAAAGCTCAGTGCACCTGGCGAAATGAATACATCTTTTTGGAAACCATTTGCTAACCCATCTCACGACCGTTCGGACTGAGTAGGCCCTTTGAGGGCCGTATCGAAGGCGCGCCGACGACGATGCCGACAGCCCCCTGCCCCCTGTCCCCCGGCAGGCGGGCCTTCGATACGCGGCGTTGCCGCTACTCAGGACGAACGGCCAGGTGATGCGCAAACACCTTCGGGGCCATCTCCTATTTCAACAAGGCCCAGTTGCCACCCTTGACGGTGATCAGCTCGCGACCGCGTTCGTCGAAGCCGCTGTGGTCGGCCGGGCTCATGTTGTAGACGCCCTGCGTGCCCACGACTTCCTTGCTGGCTTCCAGCGCATCACGCAGCGCGGCGCGGAATTCCTTGCTGCCGGGCTTGCCCTTCCTGGCGGCCACGGGAATGGCCTTTTCCAGCAGCAGGCCGGCGTCATAGACGTTGGCGCCGAAGGTGGCGGGCACGCTGCCATACATCTTCTTGTAGGCCTCGATGTAGTCGGTGGCGACCTTCTTGGAGGGGTTGCTGTCGGCGATCTCCGGCAGCACCAGCATCAGGCTGGCCGCCAGGACGGTGCCTTCGACCTTGTTCTTGCCCAGTTGCAGGAAGGCCGGCAGCGCCGCGCCGTGGGTCTGGTAGAGGCGGCCCTTGTAACCCATGTCGAACAGCGTGGTCTGCGGCAGCACGGTGGCCGCGCCCGGTGCGGCTACCAGCACGGCATCGGGATTGGCGCCGATGATCTTCAGGGTCTGTGCGGTCACCGAGGTATCGGTGCGCTGGTAGCGCTCGTTGGCGACGATCTTGATGCCGTTCCTGGCGGCCAGTTCGCCAAAGACCTTGGCCCAGTTCTCGCCGAATGGGTCGTTGATGGTGATGAAGCCCACCGTCTTGACCTTGCTCTTGACCATCTGGCCCACCAGCGCATTGGCGATGAGGTCATCGTTCTGGGTGGTCTTGAAGACCCACTTCTTCTGCTCGGTCATGGGCAGCACCACGGCGGCGGTCCCCACCGGGGCCAGCATGGGCACGCCGGCCTCGGCAGCGAATGAGATCACGCCCATGGCATTGGGCGAACCGCTGGGGCCGATGATGGCGTCGACGTTGTATTCGGAGATGAGTTTCTTGACTTCGGTGACCGACTTGGTCGGATCGCTGGCGTCATCCAGCGAGATGTATTCCACCTTCAGCTCGCCAGCCTTGGTCGGCAGCAGCGGCACGGTATTCTTCTGCGGAATGCCCACCAGCGACACCGGCCCGGTGGAAGAGGTCACGACCCCGATCTTGACCTGTGCAAATGCAGGATTGCCCGCGCCCAGTGCGGCGAAACTCGCCAGTGCAGCCAGCGTGGAGGTGGCAATCAGGCGTTTGTGCAACATGTGTTTCTCCCTAGTGTTGATGAGACGGATGGCAGCGATTCCCCGCGCTGCCATCGGTGGCGTGACCAGCAGCTGGAGCTTAACGCATATACAGGCCGCCATTGATATCGAGGCAGGCGCCGGTGGCCGCGCCGGCCTCCGGCGAGGCCAGCAGCAGCACCGCATCGGCGATGAAGTCGGGCTCGCCCAGCGCCTTCACCGGAATGTTGGCGATGGTCGCGGCCAGCTTGTCGGCCGGCACGATCTCACGCACGATGGGCAGGTCCAGCGGGCCCGGTGAAATCGCATTGACGGTCACCCCGGCACCGGCCAGCTCGCGGGCGAAGACCTTGGTCAAGGTCAGCACGCCGCCCTTGGCCGCCGCATAGTGGGCACCGGTGGCGGTGCCGCCATTCTGGCCGGCCAGCGAGGCGATGTTGATGATGCGGCCGTAACCACGATCGGCAAAGCGCTTGCCGAATACCTGGCATGCAAGAAACGTGCCCTTGAGATTGATGGCGGTGACCTCGTCGAACTGCTCCGGCGTGATCTCCATCAGCGCCGCCACGCGCGACTGGCCGGCATTGTTGACCAGCACGGCGGCACCGCCCCAGCGCAGCTCGATGGCGTCGCAGGCAGCAATGAAGTCGGGCTTGCGGCGCACATCCAGCGCCAGCGCCATGGCAGTGGCGCCGCTGGCGTCGAGGCTGGCGGCCACGGCCGAGACCAGTTCCAGATCCACATCGGCCAGCGCCACCTTGTAGCCGGCGGCGTGCATCTTGCGCGCGATGCGCTCTCCCAGGCCGCGCGCGGCACCGGTGACCAGGGCGATCTTCTTGTCCATCTCAGGCACCCTGGATGATCAGGGCACGGCCTACGCGGGCTTCGATCTTGCCGTACTTCCAGAGGCGGTGCTCGCCCACCATGGTGGTGCGGAACAGGTTACAGGCCGCCACCACCGTATCGAGATCGGCCACGTCGGCCATGATGTAGAAGGTCCAGGGGGCAGCGTCGGACTTGCCCACTATGAGGCGGTCGTCATCCATGGTGCCCAGCACCTTGATGCCGTCCATGGTGGCCAGTGCCGTCATCATCTGGCCATAGGCTTGCCAGACCGGACCGGTCTCGGTAGCGGGCAGGTCGAAGAAGTTCTGCGTGACACCGACGCAGAACAATACGCGCAGCGGTTCTTTTTCATTGCTTGGGGTCTGGCTCATGGAGGCTCCGGCTGAAAACGGGATATCGGGAAATTCAAACGTAATGGTT
>JAFAMT010000029.1 GCA_019233085.1 Herbaspirillum sp. | reverse complement strand
AGCCGAATTGACGTGGGGATTGATACTCTCGGCCATGCGCCAGATCCCGCAACAGATGCGCTCGCTGCAGGAGGGCCGCTGGCAGATCGGCGTGGGCAAGACCTTGCGCGGGCGCACGCTGGGGATCTACGGCTATGGTCGCATTGGCGCCGAGGTGGCCGCCTATGGCGCGGCCTTCGGCATGAAGGTATTGATCTGGGCCAGCGAGGCCTCGCGCTTGCGCGCCCGCGAAGATGGTTGGGACATCGCCCCCGACAAGAAGACCTTCTTCGAGGCCTGCGACGTGCTGTCGCTGCACATGCGCCTGGTACCGGCGACCCGTGGCATCGTCACGGCCGCAGACCTGGAGCGGATGAAACCCACGGCCCTGCTCGTGAACACCAGCCGCGCCGGACTGATCGCATCGGGTGCGCTGGAGCAGGCGCTGCGCAACGGACGGCCCGGCACGGCCGCCGTCGATGTCTACGAACAGGAACCATTGCGAGATCCGCAGCATCCGCTGCTGCGCATGGCCAACGTGGTGTGTACGCCGCATATCGGTTACGTCACGGAAGACGAGTTCGAGCTCCAGTTCTCCGACATCTTCGAGCAGATCGTGTCCTTTGCTGCCGGCCATCCGATACACGTCGTCAATCCAGCGGTGCTTGGTCAAGCCCGGCCCGGACGCGCCGAAGCAGACAGCGGCGACACCGTCGCGCCGCTGGTGCTCGATCTGCTCGAATGGATAGGCGCCGAGGCACGGCCTTACAGCGAGGTGATCGAGATCTGGCGCACCTCCTGCCCCCGGCTGCCGGTATGGGAAGAAGCCAACGCGCGCGGTTATCTGACCCGCCTGCATGCGCCCGGCGGCGTTGCCGAGGTAAAGCTCAGCGAGGCCGGCGCAGCACATCTGCAGGCCAGCCGGGGCAGGTCGCCGGGGCGTTCGTAGACTTCGTCTCAAATCCGACAACGACACAGGAGCAAGCGATGACAGAGCACCCAGACCCCAGGCAAGCCCAGGTCCAATGGGACGCCACCCAGTATCTGCGTTTCGGCGGCGAACGCCTGCGCCCGGCGCTGGATCTGATGCTGCACCTGCCAGCGCAGACACCCGCGCGTATCCTCGATCTTGGTTGCGGTGCCGGCAACCTGACCGCTCTGTTGCAGCAGCGCTGGCCCGAGGCGGAGGTGCTCGGTGTGGACGGTTCCGAGGACATGCTGGCCAAGGCGCGCGCGAACCTGCCGCAGGGCCGTTTCATCGCCGCCGACCTGAATCGCTGGGCACCCGAGTACAAGCTCGACCTGATCTATACCAATGCCACCTTGCAATGGTTGCCGGAGCACGCGCAACTGTTCCCGCGGCTGTTGTCCTTCCTCAACCCTGGCGGTTGCCTGGCGGTGCAGATGCCGGTCATGCACGACGCACCGTTGCGGCTGGCGCAGGTGGAGCTGGCGCGCGCCCCCGCCTATGCCGGCGTGCTGGGCGAAGTGTCGGAGCGGCGCAATGTGCTAGACACCGGCGCCTATTACGACCTGCTGCGACCGCATGTGGCCGCCCTGGACATCTGGCAGACGACCTACCTGCATATCCTCAAGGGCGCGGACCCGGTACTGGAATGGGCCAGTGGCAGCAGCCTGCGGCCCTACCTTGAAAAACTGGAGGGTCAGCAGCTACAGGACTTTCGCGCCGACTATGCGCGCCGGATGCGACAGGCTTATCCGCCGCGCGCCGATGGCAGCACCTTGCTGCCGTTCCAGCGCATGTTCATCGTGGCGAGCCTGGCGGGGTGAGTGGGGCAGTCCAGAAGCGGATCAGTTTTCAGTGCAATTGAAGCTGTTGAAGTCGCGCCGACCGACTGACCGACTGCGTTGCCAAAGAATGTGAGGCAGAGTCCTGCCATGTCTTCATCGATACGGACATGATGCCCCACTCAAACCACTGCCGGTTTTACCAAAGGCTGCGCCGAGATCGTGTTTTGGATCAACGTCAGTGCATGCTGGATGTCACTGCGACTGGCAACGCCGCCGATGCAAACGCGCACGGCCTGCACCGCTGCGGACGTCACCGAGAACGCATCGCCCCCGACCACCGCCACGCCATTGGCACGCATCTGTGCCGAGAACGTGCTCGCCTGCCAGCCGTCCGGCAGCTTGATCCACAGATGAAAAGCCTCCGGTTCGGAGGCATAGCTGTGCTCGGGCAGGATGCGGGCGGCGATCTTCTGGCGCGCCATGGATTCCTTGCGGATATTGTTCAGCGCCAGGTCGGCCACCCCATCGCGGATCCAGTGCGTGGCAAGGGTCGATGTGATGGGCGAGGCCATCACCGTGGTGGCGCGTAGCGCGGCAGTCAGGCGTGCCGCTGACGGTGCGTCGGGCGCCACCATGTAGGCGATGCGCAATCCCGCGCCCACGCTCTTGGCCAGGCCAGTGACATAGAAGGTCAGATCGCTGCCCAGGCTGGCGATGGCCGGCGGCGCCGCGCGCGGCAGGAAACCATAGGCGTCGTCCTCGATGATGGCCACTTCATAATGACGGGCGATCTCCACCAGCGCCTGGCGGCGTGAGAGCGAGGTGGTGCAGGTGGTGGGATTGAGCAGCGTGGGATTGCAGTACAGTGCCTTCGGGGCATATTGCGCGCACGCGCCGGCGAAGGCCACGGCGTCGATGCCTTCGTGATCCATGGGCAGTCCCACCAGCTTGATGCCCAGTTGCCCGGCCAAGGCACGCAGGCCGGGATAAGTCACGTCTTCGCAGCACAACACGCCGCCGGGGCCGACCAGCATGGTCAGTATGGCCAGTAGCGCACACTGGGCCCCCGGCGTCACCAACACCCGCTCCGGTTCCACCACCAGGCCGCGCCTGCGCAACCAGAGCGCGCCGGCCTCCCGGTCTTCGGGCGAGCCACCGAAGTCCTGGTAGCGCATCAGGTCGCGCAAGCGACTGTTGACCTTGCTCCATCCCGATTGCATCAGCTCGACCAGTTCCGCGGATTCCGGTTCAGGTGGCATGTTCATCGACATGTCCACGTTGGGCCGTCCCTCGGTCACGCGCGGGATGCGCGGGCGCCGCTTGCCGCAGACGAAGGTGCCGCGCCCCACCACCGAATCGACCAGGCCGCGCCGGTGCGCCTCCGTATACGCACGTGCCACCGTGGTGAAGTCCAGTTCCAGTACTTCGGCCAGCTTGCGTTGCGGCGGCAGACGCTCTTCAGCTTGCAGGTGACCGGTGGCCACATCCTCGGCAATCGCATTGGCAATGGCCAGATAGAGCGGGCCGCTGCCCTTCTTCAATTTGGGGACCCACATCGTGCTGTTCTTTGGCATGGTGATTTTCCTTGGCCGGATTGCCGGACTTCAACATTGACTGCATGGCATCCATTTATTGAATGCAATTTGCATTCCATCCAATCAGCACCCGTCCTGGGGTTTTCCGCACCGACCTGCAGCATCCTGCCGCCTTTGCCTGCACCATCTCAAGAAATGTCCTTGCATCCGACGCTACACCAGAGTGCGCGCGGCTTTGCGGCTGGTCGCCGGATTGTATGGAGCGATTGAATGGATTGCTTCAGGAGCTGCAAAAAGGGTCGCGGAAATCATGTTCCCGCAGGCCGCGAGGATGCTGGGGGCGTTGTCAGAAAAGATGGATTGACGGGATTTTCATGCAGTCAATTGCGCCATTGAAGGGGGATTGCTGGCACACCTGATGCATCCAATGCCAGCGTCACGGCAACGTCGCCGGACCACTTCCACAAGTGACCACCCACAGCATTGAAGAGGAGTCTCACCATGCCCGCAGTCACCAAAGCAGCCCACGCCCCCGGCGATTTCCTGGTGGATTATGAAGAGAAGGTTTTCGAAGACGTCAAAGCTCAGCCGGGCGAAAAAGCGCTGGTGACCTTCCATACCGTAGCCTTCGAGGGCTCGATCGGTTTCGTCAACCTGTTGCAGGCCACGCGCTTGAAGCGCAAGGGTTTCGAAACCTCCATCCTGCTGTATGGCCCGGGCGTGACGCTGGGCGTGCAGCGCGGCTTCCCCACGCTGGGCGATGAAGCCTTCCCCGGTCACCAGAACTTCAACAAGCAGATCGTCAAGTTCATGGAAGAGGGCGGCAAGGTCTATGCCTGCCGTTTCGCCCTGCAGGCCCTGTACGGTCATGGCGAGCCTTCGCTGATCCCGGGCATCCGTCCTATCAACCCGCTGGATGTGCTGGACCTGGTGTTGCTGCATCGTCGCGACAACGCCTTCATCCTCGACACCTGGACCCTGTAAGCGGAAGGGCGGCCCATGAGCATCAACAAGAGAACGGTACGGGCGGCGGCAGTGCAGATCGCGCCCGACCTCGATAGTGCCGACGGCACCGTGGCCAAGGTCTGCCAGGCCATCGCCGACGCCGCTGCGCAAGGCGCGCAGCTGGTGGTGTTTCCGGAAACCTTCGTTCCCTACTATCCGTACTTCTCGTTCGTGCGGCCGCCCTTTGCGTCTGGGCCCGAGCACCTGCTGCTCTACGAGCGCGCCGTCGAGGTGCCGGGTCCGGTCACCCAGGCCGTGTCGGCTGCGGCACGCCAGCATGGCACGGTGGTCGTGCTGGGCGTCAATGAACGCGACCACGGCACGCTCTACAACACGCAGCTGGTGTTCGACGCCGATGGCGAGCTGGTGTTGAAGCGCCGCAAGATCACGCCGACCTATCACGAGCGCATGATCTGGGGCCAGGGCGATGCCAGCGGCCTGAAGGTCGTGCCCACCGCCGTGGGGCGTCTGGGCGCACTGGCCTGCTGGGAACACTACAACCCGCTGGCACGCTACAGCCTCATGGCGCAGCACGAGGAAATCCACTGCGCGCAATTCCCCGGCTCCATGGTCGGCCAGATCTTTGCCGACCAGATGGAAGTCACCATCCGCCATCACGCGCTGGAAGCGGGCTGCTTCGTCATCAATGCCACCGGCTGGCTGAGCGATGAACAGATCGCCGCCATCGAACCCGATCCCAAGGCGCAGAAGGCGCTGCGCGGCGGCTGCTGTACCGCCATCGTCTCGCCGGAGGGCAAGCTGCTGGCCGAGCCCCTGCGCAGCGGCGAAGGCATCCTGGTGGCCGACCTCGACATGGAGCTGGTCACCAAGCGCAAGCGCATGATGGATTCGGTGGGCCACTATGCGCGCCCGGAGCTGTTGCACCTGGTGATCGATGATCGCCGTACTTCCCCCATGTCTTCCCTGTTCCCGGCGGAACAGTCTTCTTCCCTCATTCCATCTTCCGCGAGGCCACATCATGCAGACAGCCGTCATCCAGTTGCATCCCCAGCGTTCGAGCCGCAAGGCGCCCATGGAGCTGATCTCGGAACTGCAATCCTTAGGGCTGCGTCTTGATGATCCCACTGCCGGGGCGCAGAGCCGGCGCGGCGGGGCAGGCCCGTCCGACCACAAGGCGGTGACGGTCGACGGCCATACCGTGATGATCCCGGTGCATACGGCCGGCTCCTGGTCTTCGCCCTATGTGGCCACGCAGCCGGGTGCGGACGGCGCATCGCGCATCCTGCGCGATGGCGTCGAGGTGGGGGTGGTGTCCTTCCCGCGCCAGCCGCGCTTCTACAAGATGCAGACCTTCGATGGCATCCCCTACGGCAAGATCGCCACGCTGCACGGCGCCGACGTGCTGGCCACCACCATCCTGCAGAGCTGCATCCGCTATGAAAGCCGGCGCAAGTCCTGCCAGTTCTGCGCCATCGGCCAGTCGCTGGCGGCCGGCCGCACCATCCTGCGCAAGACTCCCGAGCAACTGGGCGAGGTGGCGCGGGCGGCGGTGCTGCTGGATGGCGTCAAGCACATGGTGATGACCACTGGTACGCCCAATGCCACCGACCGTGGCGCGCAGATCCTGTGCGAGAGCGCCTTTGGCGTGAAGTCGGCGGTGAACCTGCCTATCCAGGGCCAGTGCGAGCCACCCGACGACGATGCCTGGTTCCGCCGCATGCACGACGCCGGCATCGATACCCTGGGCATGCACCTGGAGGCGGTCACTCCCGAGGTGCGCAAGCGCATCATGCCGGGCAAAGCCAGCGTGCCGGTGGAGCGCTACATGGATGCCTTCGCGGCCGCCGTCGAGGTGTTCGGTCGCGGCCAGGTCAGCACCTACATCCTGGCCGGGCTGGGCGACAGCGACGAGGCCATCCTGGGCATGAGCGAGCGCCTGATCGCGCTGGGCGTCTACCCCTTCGTGGTGCCCTTCGTGCCGATCTCCGGCACCCCGCTGGAAGACCATCCCTCGCCCGACGCCGCTGCCATGCGGCGCCTGTTGAGCCCGCTGGCCGATATGCTGGAAGCAGCCGGCATGCGATCGGGCGACGCCAAGGCCGGCTGCGGCAAATGCGGCGCCTGCTCCTCCCTGTCTTCGTTCGAAAGGAAGTGATCATGAGCGACATGGCCGGGAAGATCGCCCTGGTGGTGCAGAAAACGCCAGCCCGGCTGGCCGTGGCCCAGGGCGTGCGCATCAAGCTGGCGTTGGAACAGTGGGAGCGCGAGCAAGCCCGCCGCGTGCGCCGTGAGGTTTTCTGCACCGAGCAGGGCGTGTTCGAGCATGACGATACCGATGAGATCGACGCCATCGCCATGCCCATCGTGGCCGTGATGCAAGCCGCCGATGGCAGCCGCGAAGTGGTCGGCACGGTACGCATCCATGAATCCGCGCCGGGCGTATGGCACGGTTCGCGCCTGGCGGTGGTGCAGCATGCGCGCCGTATCGGTTCGGTGGGCAGCGGCCTGATCCGCCTGGCTGTCTGTACCGCCCATGCGCATGGCTGTCACACCTTCCTGGCGCAAGTGCAGAGCCAGAACGCGCCGCTGTTCCGGCGCCTGCACTGGAACACGCTGGGCGAAATCGAGGTGCATGGCCGGCCGCATCACCAGATGCAGGCCGATCTGGACTTCTATGCGCCCAACAACGATGGCGAGCTGGACCTGCTGGTGGGCCAGCACGAGGAGCGCCAGCCATGAATGCCCACGACAGCAGCGCCGCGCTGGCACAGATCGTCACCGGCTTGCGGGCCTTGCGCGGCATCGCCCACAAGCGCGATATCGATGCGGTCATGCAGACCTTGCAGCCGCCCCGGCCGGTACGCCACCAGGGCCACACCCTGGCCGTGGGCGACGACTGTGCCGCCATTCCCGATGGCGACGGCTATCTGCTCTTTGCCATCGAGGGTTTCATCAACGAGTTCGTCCAGCAGCAGCCGTGGTTTGCCGGCTATTGCGGGGTGATGGTCAATGTCAGCGATATCTATGCCATGGGCGGGCGACCACTGGCGGTGGTGGATGCCTTGTGGAGTCGCGACGGTGACGCCGCGCGTCCCCTGCTGGAAGGGCTGGCCGAGGCGGCGCGGGTCTATGGCGTTGCGCTGGTGGGCGGCCACAGCAACCGCCGCAACGACCGCGAGCAGTTGTCCGTGGCCATCATGGGCCGGGCGCGGCGATTGCTGACCAGTTTCGATGCGTGCAGCGGCGATCACCTGGTGGCCGCCATCGACCTGCGTGGCCGCTACCAGGAACCGTATGCCTACTGGAATGCCAGCCTGGGCGCGCCGGCCGAACGCCTGCGCGCCGACCTCGAACTGTTGCCGGCCATGGCCGAGGACGGTCTGGTCAACGCCGCCAAGGACATCAGCATGGCCGGCGTGATCGGTACCGCGCTGATGTTGCTGGAGTGTTCCGGCAAGGGCGCGGTCATCGATCTCGATGCCATCCCGCGCCCGGAGGTGGCTGAACAGGATCTGCTGCGCTGGCTGGGTGCCTTCCCCAGTTATGGTTTCCTGCTCAGCGTGGCCGATGCGCATTTGCCGCAGGTGCTGGCGCGCTTTGCGCAGCGCGGCCTGGCCGCCGCCGCCATCGGTCGCGTTGATGACAGCCGCCAGCTGGACCTGTGCTGGCGCGGACAGCAGCAGCGCTTCTGGGATCTGCGCGAGGAAGCATTGATCGGTTGCGGCCCGGACGAGGCGGCCTGACATGAATGGCACCGACAAGCCGCTTTCCCGGCCCCTGAAGATCGCCATCCTGACCCACTCGGTCAATCCGCGCGGCGGTGTGGTGCATGCCCTGCAACTGGCAGAGAGCCTGCAGGCGCTGGGTCACGCGACCACGCTGTTTGCCCCCGATGCGCGCGGCAAGGGCTTGTTCCGGCGCGCCGGTTGCGACTTCCGTCCGGTGCCGGGCCCGCTGCACGCGACCGATGCGGCCGATGTGGCCGGCATGGTACGCCAGCGTATCGAGGATTACCTGCGCTGCTTCGAGGATCCCGGCATGGCGCGCTTCGATATCTATCATGCCCAGGATTCCATCAGCGCCAATGCGCTGGCCACGCTGACCGAGCGCGGCGTGATAGCGGGTTACGTGCGCACCGTGCATCACCTCGATCAGTTCGACGACCTGCGCCTGCATGCCTGGCAGGAGCGCGGTTATCGCGCCGCCGACCGGGTACTGTGCGTGAGCCGTACCTGGCAGGACATCCTGTGGCATCAGCACGGGATACGCACCGATCTGGTTTCCAATGGCGTGGACATCCAGCGCTACACCCCGCAGCCCGGCGCCAGGGACAGCGCCCTGCGCGCTGCATTGGGACTGGGCGGGACACCGTTGCTGCTGGCCGTGGGCGGGGTGGAGCCGCGCAAGAACACGCTGGGCATCCTGCGTGCCTTCCTGCGCCTGCGGCGCGTCTATCCCCAGGCGCAGCTGCTCATCGCCGGCGGTGCCAGCGTGCTGGATCACGCCGGCTACCAGCAGCAATTCCGGGCGGAGT
>JAFAMT010000501.1 GCA_019233085.1 Herbaspirillum sp. | reverse complement strand
GGTGCGCGATGCCGAGAAGCTGGTCACCCGTGCCTCGGCCGAGCAGGCCGCCAAGCCGCGCGAAGCCCGCGAGAAGTCGCGCGACATCGCCCGCCTGGAAGAAGAACTGTCCGACCTCCTGGTCACCCAGGTCAACATCAAGACCGGTGCGCGCAACAAGGGCCAGTTGATCATCCAGTTCAACGACCTCGATGCGCTTGATGGCGTCATTGCCCGCCTGCGTGGGGATGCGCAGGAATCCTGATCGGTAGCGGAACCGATGGACAAAAAAAGGGGCTGCTCCGGAGGGAGCAGCCCCTTTTCAATTGATCAATCATTTCCGGTCTGATGCTTGTGTGAACAGCATTCTCCGACCGTTCGACCTGAGTAGGCCCTGTCAGGGCCGTATCGAAGGCGCGCCGAAGATCACACGCAATCGAGCCTTCAATACGCGGCTCTGCCGCTACTCAGCCCGAACGGTGAGGGTGGCTTTGTTGGCTCCACCCATGTTGCCTGATGCCGGGTTGCATCAGAAGGTCCGCTGCACATCCGAGCGCGGCGGCAGCTGGTAGCTCCAGGTTTCGGTAATGGCCTTGCCGCCTGCGACCAGCGCGGCGCGCAGTTCCACCGCCTGGGCCACATTGCGGATCTTCACCCGCAGCGTCAGGCGCCAGCCGTTGATGGCCGGGTTGGGCTGCAGTTGCGCATCCATCAGCTCGCCATTGGCTGACACGCTCACCTGCGGCTGCACTTGCGCACCGGCCGGCAGCTTGCCCAGCGCCGGGCCGGTGAAATCCACCAGCAGGGCGGTGGTGCCATCGAAGGCGCGGATCAGGTTGGCCTGCGTCAGTTCGCCATCGGTGTGGAAGGTCTGCTTCACCCAGCCCACTTCATCCTTCAGGATGGCCGGCTCGTCCATGGTCCAGTGGATGCGGTAGTCATAGGCCACCGGCGTGCCGCGCGGCGGCAATTGCGCAGGCAGCCAGTAGGCCACGATGTTGTCGTTGGTCTCGTCGGCGGTGGGGATCTCCACCAGCTGCACGGCACCCTTGCCCCAGTCGCCCTGGGGCTCGATCCAGGCCGAGGGGCGCAGGTCGTAGCGGTCCTTCAGGTCCTCGAAGGCGGAGAACTCGCGGCCGCGTTGCAAGAGGCCAAAGCCACGCGGATTGGTCACCTCGAAGGAACTCACTTCGACATTCTGCGGATCATTGAGCGGACGCCACAGCCACTCGCCGTTGCCGGTATGGATGGCCAGGCCGTTGGAATCATGGATGGCCGGACGGAAGTTGCGGCGCGAGGATTGCTGGTTGGGGCCGAAGAGGAACATGCTGGTCAGCGGCGCGATGCCCAGGCGACCCACCTCGCCACGCAGGAACACGCGCGCCTGCACATCCAGCAGGGCATCCTTGCCCGGGGTGAGCGTGAATTTGTAGGCACCGGTGGCGCGCGGCGAATCCAGTAGCGCATAGAAGGTCAGCTGCTTCTCGCCCGGCGCCGGACGCTGGATCCAGAACTCGGTGAAGCGCGGGAATTCCTCGCCGCTGAGCATGGCCGTATCGATGGCCAGCCCGCGTGCCGAGAGGCCATATACCTGGCCACGACCGATGACGCGGAAATAGCTCGCGCCCAGCACGCTCATGACCTCGTCTTCCTTGTCATCGCGGTTGAGCGGGTAGACCACGCGAAAGCCCGCATAGCCCAGGTGTGCGGTGCTGTCCTTGGCCAGCGCCAGGTCGCCGAAGTTGAAGCGGTCGGTGCTGTAGCCTACATCCTGCACGCGGCCATCGACGATCTCGTGGATCAGCACCGGCGCATTGAACTGCATGCCCTGGTGATAGAAGGCCAGCTTGAAGGGCGTCTTCTGGGTGCGCCATTCGAATTTCTCGCTCTTGGGCTGGATCTTCATGTAGTCGGCGAACTGCATCGCCGCAAAGGTCGGCGAGAGGTTGCTCACCGGTTTCTGGTAGGGCTGTTCAGCCAGCCTCTTGGCCTTGGCCACGGCCTGTTCCAGCGAGAAGCCGGCCTGCTGCGCCTGGGCTTGCGCGCAAGCGGCCAGCAAGCCCGTCGACAGCAGCAGGATGCTGCGCAGGGAAGACCATTTCAATCCATTCGTCATCAAGCATTTCTCCACAAATTCCCGGCGCTCTCGCACGCCCTCAGGCTGCCAGCCTGTCCCGCCGGCAGCAAAACAGAATAATATAGCGAACCGCCGGGCGGGCTAAGCATCATAGAAGACAAGCAATAAATGATCCCGCCGGCCAGGCCGCCTTCGACGGGCCGCCGCTCCCTGTAGAGAGCAGCGCGCCACCAAAGTTTAGAAAAAGAGAGGAAACACGTGTCCCACCAGCTTACCGAGCGGCAAGCAGCGCCTGTGCGCCGCCCCCGCCTGGCCTTGGCCATGACCCTGTGCGCGCTGGCCTGTAGCGCCGCGCTGACTGGCCCTGCGGCCTATGCGCAAGCCAACCCCGCCTTGCTGGGCAACAAGAGCGCCTTCATCGAGGACCTGTTGCGCCAGATGACGGTGGAAGAAAAGATCGGCCAGTTGCGCCTGATCAGTATCGGCCCCGAGATGCCGGCCAAGAAGCTGGCCGAGGAACTGGCGGCTGGCCGCGTCGGCGGTACCTTCAACTCGGTGACTCGTCCCGAGAACCGGCCGCTGCAGGACGGTGCCATGCGCTCGCGGCTGAAGATCCCGATGTTCTTTGCCTACGACGTCATCCACGGCCATCGCACCACCTTCCCCATCGGCCTGGGGCTGGCATCGAGCTGGGACATGGACGTGGTCGCCCGCGCCATGCGCATCTCCGCCGAGGAAGCCGCCGCCGACAGCATCGACATGACCTTCGCGCCGATGGTGGACATCAGCCGCGATCCGCGCTGGGGCCGTACCTCGGAAGGTTTCGGTGAAGATCCCTACCTGGTCTCGCGCATCGCCGAGGTCTCGGTGCATGCCCTGCAAGGCGAGGGCAAGCCGATCGCCGCCAATCGCATCATGGCCAGCGTGAAGCACTTCGCCCTGTACGGCGCGGTCGAAGGCGGGCGCGACTACAACGTGGTCAACATGGATCCGCAGCGCATGTACAACGACTACCTGCCGCCCTACCGCGCCGCCATCGATGCCGGCGCCGGTGCGGTGATGGTGGCGCTGAATTCCATCAATGGCGCGCCAGCCACCTCCAACACCTGGCTGCTGCAGGACCTGTTGCGCAAGGATTGGGGCTTCAAGGGCCTGACCGTGTCCGACCATGGCGCCATCACCGAACTGGTCAACCACGGCGTGGCCCAGAACGACAGCGAAGCGGCACGCCTGGCGATGAAGGCCGGCACCGACATGAGCATGGCCGACCAGGTCTACATCAAGCAATTGCCCGAGTTGATCCGCAGCGGCAAGGTCGCGTCGCAGGAGCTCGACAATGCCGTGCGCGACATCCTCGGCGCCAAGTACGACCTGGGGCTGTTCAAGGACCCGTACGTGCGCATCGGCCGTGCCGCCGATGATCCGCCGGACGTCTATGCCGACAGCCGCCTGCATCGCCCCGAGGCACGTGCCGTGGCGCAGCAGTCGATGGTGCTGCTGGAGAACCGCAACGCCACGCTGCCGCTGAAGAAAGACGCGCGCATCGCCCTGGTCGGCCCGCTGGCCGATTCGCACATCGACATGCTGGGCAGCTGGTCGGCCGCCGGGCGCGACAAGCAGACCATCACCGTGCGCCAGGGTTTGCAGGCGGCCATGGGCAAAGAGGGCAAGCTGGTCTACGCG
>JAFAMT010000458.1 GCA_019233085.1 Herbaspirillum sp. | reverse complement strand
CGCTGGATCGTGGTGGGAGGATTGCGCTTCCAGGACTACAGCCAGATGGCCGGACGCGGCCGCCCCTTCAAGGCCAATACCAACCTATCCGGCAACCAGTGGCTGCCGCGCGCCGGCCTGATCTACCAGCTCGATCCACAGGTCTCGCTCTACGCCAGCTACACCAAGTCGCTCAAGCCGACCTCCTCGATCGCGCCGCTGGCCAGCGGCGTGGTGATCGATTCGTCCGTGGCGCCGGAAGAAGCGACCTCCTGGGAAACCGGCGTGAAATACGACAATCCCAGTGGCTTGTCCGGCACGCTGGCGCTGTTCGATATCAAGAAGAAGAACGTGCTCGTCTCGCAATTCAATGCCAGCACCAACCTGACCGACTGGCGTACCTCGGGAGCGGCCCGCTCGCGCGGCGTGGAACTGGATGTGACCGGTCAGTTGAGCAAGCGCCTCTCGCTCATCGGCAGTTACGCCTATCTGGACGCCAAGACCACCGAGGATCCGCTCTATGCCGGCCTGCGCCTGTGGAACGTGGCCAGGCAGACCGCAGCCCTGAGCCTGGCCTATGACGTCGGCCCCATCGCCGGCGGCGACAAGCTGCGCGTGGGCGGCGGCCTGCACTATGTGGGCGAGCGTCCCGGTGACTCGGCCAACAGCTTCATGCTGCCCGCCTATACGGTGGCGGATGCCTTCGCCACCTACGACACCAGCATCGGCGGCAAGGCGGTCAAGTTCCAGTTCAATATCAAGAACCTGTTCAACAAGACCTACTACACCTCCAGCGCCAACCAGTACTTCGTCTCGCTGGGCGATGCGCGCCAGTTCTCGCTGCTGACCTCGGTGGAGTTCTGACGATGCGCACCTTTTCCTTGATGGCCGCGGCTGCCCTGGCTGCCTCGTTGATCGGTAGCCCGGTGCTGGCACGGGCCGACACCGGCATGCCCGCCGTCGCGCTGCGCAGCGACGTGCTGCCCGGCACCGGGCATAGCTGGGGCACCGGCAGCCTGGATCCGACCCGCCCTTACCTGTTCCTGGCCCGGCGCGAAAACGGCCTCACCGTCTTCGACACCGACAGGCATGTGGTCGTCACCACCCTGCCCGGCACGGCCGGCGCCAACGCGGTAGCCTTTGCACCCGCGCTTGACCTGGCCTTCGTGGCCTACATGGATGGCACGCTGGGCGTGTTGAAACTGTCGACGCTGACGCAATTGCAGCGCCTCCCGATCGATGCCGGCAACCTCAACAACCTGGTCTTCGATGCTGTCAGCGGAAAGCTGCTCATCACTGGCGGTCGACGCGCCGAGCGTTCCGACATCTGGCTGTTCGACCCTGCCAGCGGTCGGGTCGTGGCGCAGCGCAGCTTCGAGGCCCGCAAGTTCGATGCGCCGCTGGCGCTGGCCGATGGCACGGTGCTGGTTCCGTTGCGTGACGAGGGACGCGTCATGCGCCTGTCGGCGGCCACCCTGCAAGCCCTGCCCGGGTGGGAGGGCAAGCGCTTCCCCGGTTGCGAACATCCGAGCGCGCTGGCGGCCGATGAACAACGGGGACGCCTGTTCATCGCCTGCCGGGGCAAGGCACCACAACTGTCGATTGCCCGCCTCGACGACGGCGGCGCACTGGCCAGCTTGCCGGCCACACCGGCCATCAATGCGCTGGCCTGGGACGGCGCGCGCCGGCTACTGCTGGTACCCAGCGGCAATGCCGCCAGGCTGGACCTGGTCGGCTTCGACGAGGATGGCGCCACGCCGCGCTACCGTCCCCTCGGCTATGTCGGCACCCGTCCGTGGGCGCACAACATGGCCTACGATCCGGTACGGGGCCGCGCCTTCCTGTTGACCATGGACTTCAGCCAACCGGCCCCGGATGCCAAGGGCGATAAGGCCGATCCGGTCTTCCTGGCCGACAGCTTCACGGTACTGAGCGTGAGCCTGGGCAGCGTCCGCTGAGCGTCACGCCCCGCTCATCACGCTCCATGCAAAACGGCCGGCCGGTGCATTGCGCACCGCGCCGGCCGTTGTCATCGGCAACTCCCGTGCAGCTTATTTGTAGCCCACCCGATCCAGCATCTGCAGCACCTTCTGCTGGTTGGCACCGACGGCGCCGATGTTGATCACTTCGGCCTTGAACGAACCCATCTTCACCAGGGCAGGATTCTCGGTCTTCACGCTCTTGACGGCCGGCCATTCGTTATTGCCTTCGGCGAAGTAGCGCTGGGCCGAATCGCTGGCCAGGTATTCCAGGAACTGCACGGCTTCAGCCTTGTGCGGCGCATGCCTGGCCACGCCGCCACCAGCGATGTTGACGTGTGCGCCATAGCTCTTCTGGTTGGGCCAGACGATACCGACCTTTTCCATCAGGGCCACGTCTTCCGGCTTGGTGGAGCGCAGCAGGCGCGCCACATAGTAGGAGTTGGAAATGGCCACACCACACTCGCCCGAACCCACGGCCTTGATCTGGTCGGTATCGCCGCCCACCGGCTGGCGCGCCTGATTGGCGACCATGCCCTTGAGGATGGCTTCGGTCTTGGCCGCGCCATCATGCTCCAGCAGCGCGCCGAACAGCGAGACGTTGTAGGGGTGCGAGCCGCTGCGGGTACACAGCTTGCCCTTGTTCTTCGGCTCGCCCAGGGCTTCGTAGGTGTCCACGTCTTCGGGCTTGACGCTGGCCTTGTTGTAGACGATCACGCGGGCGCGCGTGGAGAAGCCGAACCACTGGGTGCCGTCGCTGCCTTCCTTGCTGTGCAGGTTGGCGGGGATACGTTCATCCAGCAGCTTGGACCTGACCGGCTGGAACAGGCCCTCGCTCTGCGCCTTCCACAGGCGTGCCGCATCCACCAGCAGGATCACGTCAGCCGGGCTGGAGGCACCTTCGCTCTTCAGGCGTGCGAGGATGCCGGCGTCGTCGCCATCGATGCGGTTGATCTTGATGCCGGTGGTCTTGGTGAAGTCGGCGTAGAGGGCTTCGTCAGTCTGGTAGTGACGCGCCGAATAGAGATTGAGCACCTTCTCCTGGGCGAGGGCAGACAGGGCTGTCGCGGCCAGCAAGGCGCCGACGGCAAATTGACGAGGGAACATGGACCATCCTTTTCAAAAAGAGTGAAATGAGCAATTCAGCGCCGCGGCAATGCGGCGTTTCTTTTTGGCGCGGAGGGCGGTCCGGGAGGTGGCTCCAGGTGGAGCCGGTGGACGATGCGGTCGCGATGGGCGCTCTGGGGGCGCCTCGTTAGTGACTTGATGACTTAATCACGTATGGGAATTGCGGTGCAAACACCGGCAGCGACTATAACACAAACAAGAAGCATTATCATCTCGGCCGGCTTGCCCCTGGGATCAGGCCAGTACCTTGACGGCGAAGTCGACGCCGATGCCGGCCCACCACTCCTGCTCCTTCTGGATCCAGAAGGAGATGCTGGGATGTTCCTTGATGTAGTCGCGCCGGATTTCCAGATCGATCCGGCTCTTGAGCTTGACCTTGACCTTGTCCAGGTCCAGCGTGATGTGCGCATGGCGGAACATCACCGCCAGGCGCAGCGCCAGCGTGGCCTTGGCAAAGTCGATGTCGGCCAGCAGGTCGCTGATCTTGCGCAGGTTGCCCTTCTGCCCCAGGATCAGCGTGCTCATGAGGCGTTGCTCGCGGGTGGTGAAGCCCGGCAGGTCGGCATTGGCGATCATGTAGGCCGAATGCTTGTGATAGCCGGTGGGCGAGACCACCAGGCCGGTCTCGTGCAGCAGCGCGCTCCAGTGCAGGTAGCGTTCATAGGAATCGGTGGCCGGCTTCAACAATTCGAAGAAACCCAGCGCCGTGTCGGCCACGCCATGCGCGCGCGCGGCATCGACGTGGAAGCGGCGGGCGAACTCCTCCACCGAGCGGTCGCGCCGGTCGGCCTTGGTGGCGCGCAATTGCAGGTCCCACATCACGCCCATGCGCAGGCCGGCTTCTACGGGCGTGACGACCTCGATACCGAACTCCTGCATGAAGCCGATCAGCACCGCCAGGCCACCCATGATGACGCCGGCGCGGTCGGGCTTCATGCCATCGAGCGCGATCTGGCTGACATGGCCGAAGTCGATCAGCCGCTGCATCAGGTCGTCCAGGCTGGACAAGCTGATACGCCCATCCCCCATGGCGTTGCGGCGGATGGTATCGGCAATGGCGCGCATGGTGCCGGAAGACCCGTAGACATTGACGCTGGCGGCGTCGAAGCTGAACAGGTGGACCGCATCCTCGACATGCGAACGCGCCGAGATGATGGCACGCTCGAAGGCGGCGGCAGTGATGGCCCCATCCGGGAAGAAGGCCAGGCTCTGGTTGACAGTGCCGATGCCGAAGGATTCGACATGGCGGATATGCTCGCCCAGGCCGCGGATGACCTCGGTGGAGCCGCCGCCGATGTCGATGACCATGCGCTCTTCGCCGGCATCGGCCAGCACGCCGGCCACGCCCATGTAGATCAGGCGGCCTTCTTCCTCGCCGGAAATGATTTCCACCGGATAACCGATGGCGCGCTCCAGCTCGGGCAGCAACTCGGCCGCATTCTTGGCCACGCGCAGGGTATTGGTGGCCACCACGCGCACGGCGGTGAGGGGATAGTCGCGCAGGATGGCGCGAAAACGCGTGAGCGAATCGATGGCGCTCTTACAGGCCTGCTCGGTCAGGTTGCCGTTCTTGTCGATGCCGGCGGCCAGGCGGATGGGATCGCGCGCACTCTTGATGACCCGGATGCCATCGTCCTCGTACTTGCCGATGTGCAACCGAAAGCTGTTGGAACCGAGATCTACCGCTGCAAACATGCCTTTCCTTCCGCAATCGCGACCAAGCCAATTGCCTAAATAATTTAAACCACGAGCTGTCTCCCGACAGACAAGATAATCGGCGCGCATGACAGATTGATGACAGCCTGCACGCTGTAGAATGGCGGCACTGCGTCACCATGGTGCGGCGCAGCTATTATTTTATACAATTTATCCTATTTTCCCTTCATGCCCGGCACTCTTTATCTGGTTCCCAACACCCTGGGAACGACCGAGCTCCCTACCGATGTGGATGCCTCGCATCCGCTGGACGCGATCATCCCGCGCGAAGTCCAGGCCATTGCGGCAGGGCTGGATTACTTCGTGGCCGAGAACGCCAAGACCACGCGCGCCTTCCTCAAGCTGCTGGGCAGCAGCACGCCGCTGGCCCAGCCCATCCAGGAAATCCGCATCGCCGAACTCAACGTCAACACCGATGCTGCCGCCCTGCCCGCCCTGCTGGCGCCGCTGCTGGCCGGCCAGGATGGCGGCCTGATCTCCGAGGCCGGTGTGCCGGCCGTGGCCGACCCAGGCGCCAACCTGGTCCGGCTGGCGCACCAGCATGGCATCCAGGTCAGGCCGCTGGTGGGGCCGTCCTCGCTGCTGCTGGCGGTGATGGCCAGCGGCCTGAACGGCCAGAGCTTCGCCTTCAACGGCTACCTGCCCACCGATGCCGAGGCCCGTCGCAAGCGCATCGCCCAACTGGAGGATCGCTCGCGCAAGGAGCGCCAGACCCAGCTCATGATCGAGACCCCCTACCGCAACGGCGCCATGCTGGAAGCCCTGGCCCAGACCTGCCAGGCCACGACCCTGATCTGCGTGGCTACCGATCTGTCGCTGCCCAGCGAATCGGTGCGCACGCTGAGCGCCGCGCAATGGAAGGCAGCGCTGGCTGCCAAGACGGGGCCGGACTTCCACAAGAAACCGACGGTCTTCCTGCTGCTGGCGCAATAAGGCCGCCGCGCAGCTGGCTGCGCAAAAGACAAAGGCCGGTTGCTGTGGGCAACCGGCCTTTTTGCATGGATCACGCCCGCAGGCGTCAGGCTTAACGCAACTGCGGCGGTGCCGACGACATCATGGTCTTGGCGAAGCCGGCGCCGAAGGCCACGCCGAACTTCTTCAACACGCGTTCGGAGAGGTTCTCGGTCTGGGTGTAGTCCACCACATCCTCGGCCTTGATGACATCGCGTGCCACGCTGTCGACCGTGCCGTAACCATCGGCCAGGCCCAGTTCGACCGCCTTGGAGCCGGTCCATACCAGGCCGGAGAAGGTATCCGGGGTTTCCTTCAGACGCGTGCCACGCCCCTGGCGCACCACCTCGATGAACTGCTGGTGGATCTCGTCGAGCATGGACTGGGCGTATTCACGCTGCTTGGGGCTCTGCGGGCTGAAGGGATCCATGAAGCTCTTGTTCTCGCCTGCGGTGAGCAGGCGACGCTCCACACCCAGCTTGTCCATCAGGCCGGTGAAGCCGAACCCGTCCATGAGCACGCCCACCGATCCGATCAGGCTGGCCTTGTTGACGAAGATCTTGTCGGCCGCTGCCGCGATGTAGTAACCACCGGAGGCGCAGACCTCTTCCACCACCACGTAGATGGGCTTCTTGGGATAGGCTTTGCGCAGGCGCGTGATCTCGTCATTGATCATGCCGGCCTGCACGGGGCTGCCGCCGGGGCTGTTGATCTTGAGGATCACACCGACCGAATCGGTGGCGGCGAAGGCCTTGTCCAGCGCCGGGATCACCACGCCGGCCGAACCCTGGCCCTCGGATTCGATGGTTCCCTTGATCTCGACCAAGGCCGTATGGGTGCCCAGCGGCTCGCTCTCGGTCCTGCCATAGGTGAAGGCCATCCAGGCCCCCAGCACGATCACCACCAGGATGGAGATGCGGAAGAAGATGCCCCAGCGGCGACGGGCGCGCTGTTCCTTGACGGCGAACAGGGCCAGCTTCTCCAGCACATCGCGTTCCCAACCGGACTTCTTCTCTTCGCGCCCACTGGTCGGGACAGGAGCGGAGGGCGGCGGCGACTGCGGGGCCGCTTGCGGCTTGTCAGATTCGTTGTTGCTCATAGGCTCACTCAAAGCGGCGCACCAGCCCAGGGCCGGCTTGCGCCAGATTTCCGTCCAGGCTCATGCCTGGACGGGCTTGACGATGTCGTCGGGGCACCAGTAAACCTGGCCGTCCCGTTCCACCGCCATGATCTTACGCAAATGCGCGCCGGTACAAGGACCGCCTTTGCATTTCCCAGTATTGGGGGCATAAATGGCCCCGTGTGTTGCACACATGAGATAGAGGCCGCTGGATTCGAAGAATTCACCTTCGGCCCAATCCAGCTCCACCGGCACATGGGCGCAGCGGTTCAGGTAGCCATAGACCACTCCACCATAGCGCACCACGAAACCGGTGGTCTCCTCACCACGAACCTGCACCGGAAAACGCTTGCCCAGTCCCCGTTCGGCCAGTTCGGCCGAGGCGCAGACCAGGATCTCGCCGGAGGTCGTCATGCAGTGCTCCCCGGCTTAGGCATGGTCGGTGAGCCACTGGTGCAGCTCACGGATGGATTTGGCGGAATACAGCGGCGCCAGCGCCTGCAACTGCTGCGCCGGATGCGCACCGAACTCCACGGCCACGCCACGCGCACCGGCGTTGATGGCCATCTGCAGGTCGTGGGTGGTGTCGCCGATCATCAGGGTGCGCTGCATGTCCTGGCCCAGCTCGCGCGTCAGTTCCTGCAACATGGCCGGATGCGGCTTGGAGAAGGTCTCGTCGGCGCAGCGGGTGGCATCGAAGGCGGTCAGCAGGCCGGTGGTATTCATCGCCCGGTTCAGGCCGACCCGGCTCTTGCCGGTGGCCACGGCCAGGAAGTAGCCCTGCTGCGACAGGTCGGCCAGCATCTCGGGCACGCCCTCGAAGAGGGTCAGGTCCTTGTCCTGGCCGAGATAGTGATGACGGTAGCGCTCCACGATGCGCGGGTAGTACTTGGGATCCACATCCGGAATGGCAGCCTGCATGGCATCCTGCAAGCCCAGGCCGATCACGTAGGAGGCCGCGCTCTTGTCAGGAATCGGCAGGCCCAGGTCACGTGCGGCCGCCTGGATGCAGCGCACGATGGTGGAGGTGCTGTCCATCAGGGTGCCATCCCAATCGAAGACGATCAGGTCGAATTGCTTTCTTGCCATGTCTGGTGCTCTCTTTGCGGCCATGTCCGCCGCTGGCTTGCCTGCGCGACAAGCCAGCGGCGGAAAATGCGATTTTGTTAATGCCGGGCAGAAAGTATCATAACCCGGCCAACCATGTGCACTGTCCTTCAGTCCCCCGCGCCAGCCAGCATGTTGTAGGGCAGGAGATCGCCCTCGGCCCCGCCCTCCAGGCTGCGCAGGAATTTCGCGCATTCCTCGGGCAGGCCTGCCTTCAGGGTGACGGTCTCGCCGGTCTCGGGATGCTGGAAACTGATGCGCCAGGCATGCAAGAACATGCGCTTGAAGGCGATACGCTTGCCATCGGCCTTCTGCAGCGCCTTGTTGAGGGTGAAGTCGCCGTACTTGTCGTCGCCCACGATGGGAAAGCCGCTGGAGGACAGGTGCACCCGGATCTGGTGGGTACGACCGGTCTTCAGTTCGGCTTCCAGCAAGGCGAATTCGCCGAAGCGCCGCAGCAGCGAGAACACCGTATGCGAGGGCTGGCCGTCGGCCTGCACCCGCACGCGGCGCTCGCCATCGGGCGTGCTGTACTTGAACAGCGGCAACTTGACGTGCTGGCGGGCGTTCTGCCAGTCGCCCTGCACCAGGGTCAGGTAGCGCTTGTCGGTCTTGCCGTCGCGCATCTGTTCATGCAGGCTGGTCAGGGCCGATCGTTTCTTGGCGATCAACAATACGCCGGAGGTATCGCGGTCCAGCCGATGCACCAGTTCCAGGAACTTGGCCTGCGGCCGGGCCGCGCGCAACTGCTCGATGACGCCGTAGCTCACCCCCGAACCGCCATGCACGGCGACCCCGGCGGGCTTGTCGATGACCAGCATGTGGCTGTCTTCGAGCAGGATGCGGAATTCGGCGCCAGGCACCACCGTCTCCTGCTTCTCGGCCACTCGTATTGGCGGCACGCGCACCACGTCGCCTTCGGCCAGACGGTAGGTCTGGTCGATGCGGCCCTTGTTGACGCGGACCTCGCCGGAGCGCAGGACACGGTAGATATGGCTCTTGGGAACACCTTTGCAGACCCGCAGCAGGAAGTTGTCAATCCGCTGTCCCGCCTCTTCGTCGGAAATAGTCAGCAACTGCACCTGAGGGACGTTCTGCGAGGCGCTTGTACTCCGGGTGGCCGGCGCCTTGCTGGCGCTTTCAGAAGCCCCCCTAGAAAATCTCGCTAAGTCCTTCATTTTGAATATATAATCGTTTGACGCCGATCACAAAACGGCGTCAGTAGAATAAAAAGGAACATTCTACACAAGAGGAGACTTCGTCAGCCTCGCTCATTTGCAAAATTGACGAAGGGGGCCCCGAAAACCACGACGCGCGGCATCGCAGACGCAATAAAAGCGCTGCAACGGTTGACAATACAACCGATCATGTCGCTTGCCTGGTCAACGTAAAGGCCTCGAAACGAGTACGCACCTTCCCTGCGCGAGTCCAGTTTGCACCGCAGTTGCAATCGGATAACAGCATGGAAGTGGAACAGATTTGTTTGGATCATCAGGATAAAAGTCTGGCAAGACTCGCATCCGGTGTTCCGGCAATCGTCCGCAGCGCACAGCCCCTGGCGACAAGCAGCACAACGGGCGGCAGGCCCAACCGGCCAGCCCCTCTTGCAGCGCTTTGCCCGGGCCATGCCGCGGCCGCTGCCGGGCCATCGCGAAGCTTGCCGGTTGATGCAGTAGAACCCGATCGCCGTCGCCAACCTCACTATGTTACGTTTGGCTCCACAGACCAGCTTACCGTCCGCAGTTGCCTGCGCGACCGCCTATGGCGGAGCGCGCGGCGCGGATACGGTGCTGCCCGGCGTCCCGGTCCACTGCATCCGCGCCCCCTTGTGCTGGAGCGCCCGCTAAGGCGCACTCACACAATCAAGGCAATTCCCTCCCCAATCACTTCGTTCTCGCGTACATCCCCTGTACTTTTGGCCCGCTACCCCACACGGACGGGCCATTTGAAGGATCTTCGGATCCCGGAGTGAAAACATGAAACGCATGTTGTTCAACGCAACGCAGCAGGAAGAACTGCGCGTAGCGATCGTTGACGGTCAGAAACTGATCGACATCGACATCGAAACGACCGGACGCGAGCAGCGCAAGTCCAACATCTACAAGGGCGTGATCACCCGCATCGAGCCCTCGCTGGAAGCCTGCTTCGTCAACTACGGCGAGGAACGCCACGGCTTCCTCCCCTTCAAGGAAGTGGCCCGTTCCTACTTCAAGGAAGGCATCGACGTCCGCAACGCCAGCATCAAGGAAGCGCTGCGCGAAGGCCAGGAAATCATCGTCCAGGTCGAAAAGGAAGAACGCGGCAACAAGGGTGCCGCCCTGACCTCCTTCATCTCGCTGGCCGGCCGCTATCTGGTCTTGATGCCCAACAACCCGCGTGGTGGTGGCGTCTCCCGCCGCGTCGAAGGCGAAGACCGCCAGGAACTGCGCGAGACCATGGACAAGCTGGACCTGCCCAACGGCATGTCCGTCATCGCCCGCACCGCCGGCATCGGCCGCAACGTCGATGAACTGCAGTGGGACCTGAACTACCTGATGCAACTGTGGCGCGCCATCGAAGGCGCCGGCCAGTCCGCCTCGGGCGCCTTCCTGATCTATCAGGAATCCTCGCTGGTCATCCGCGCCATCCGCGACTACTTCCAGCCCGATATCGGCGAGATCCTGATCGATACCGACGAGATCCACGACCAGGCCCAGCAGTTCATGGCCCACGTGATGCCGGACATGGTCCATCGCGTCAAGCGCTACCGCGACGACGTGCCGCTGTTCTCGCGCTTCCAGATCGAACACCAGATCGAGACCGCCTACTCGCGTACGGTGCCGCTGCCTTCCGGCGGCGCCATCGTGATCGACCACACCGAAGCCCTGGTGTCGGTGGACGTGAACTCGGCGCGCGCCACCCGTGGCAGCGACATCGAGACCACCGCCTTCAACACCAACCTCGAAGCTGCCGATGAAGTGGCCCGCCAGTTGCGCCTGCGCGACCTGGGTGGCCTGATCGTGATCGACTTCATCGACATGGAGAATTCCAAGAACCAGCGCGAAGTCGAAGGTCGCCTGAAGGACGCCCTGCACCACGACCGTGCCCGCGTCCAGATGGGCAAGATCTCGCGCTTCGGCCTGATGGAACTGTCGCGCCAGCGCCTGCGCCCGTCGCTGTCCGAAGGCAGCCACGTGACCTGCCCGCGCTGCAACGGCACCGGCCACATCCGCGATACCGAATCCTCCGCCCTGCAGGTGCTGCGCATCATCCAGGAAGAGGCGATGAAGGAAAACTCGGCCGCCATCCACGTGCAGGCGCCGGTGGACGTCGCTGCCTTCCTGCTGAACGAGAAGCGTGGCGAAATCCTGAAGATCGAGACGCGTCACCGTGTCACGGTCATCATGATCCCCAACAAGCACCTGGAAACCCCGCACTACAAGATGGAACGGATCAAGCACGACGATCCGCGCCTGGACGACGCCCAAGCCAGCTACGCCATGGCCGAGCAGGCCGATACCGACATCGGCTACAGCAAGCGCCAGAAGGAAGACGTGCGTCCGCGCCAGGAAGCCGTGGTCAAGGGCATCACCCCCGACCAGCCGGCCCCGATCGTCGAGCGCAAGGCCCCCGAACCGGTGGCCGCGCCCGTTCCCCCGCCGACGCTGGCGCCGGAATCGGGCCTGCTGGGCAAGATCTTCAGCTTCTTCCGCAAGAAGCCGGTGGCACCGGTGGTCGCCCCCGCGCCCGTCGAAGCCAAGGCGCCTGCCAAGCGTGAAGGTGACCGCAACGGCCGTGGTGGCGAGCGTAATGGGCGCAACCGCAACCGTAACGAACGTGGTGGCGAGCGTGCCGAACGTGGCGAGCGCAATGCCGAGCAACGCAATCCCCGTAGCCCGGCCGCACCGGAGCTGAAGGCTGGCGAAGCCGCCGAAGGCAAGCAGGTGCGCCCGCCGCGTGGTCCGCGCGAACCCAAGGAAGTCCGCGAACCGCGTGAGGGCCGCGAGCCGCGCGAAGCACGTGAAGTGCAGGAAGCCAAGGAAGGCCGCCGCAACGAGCCACGTGAACCCCGCGAACCGCGCGAAGGCCGTGAACCGCGTGAAGTTCGCGAACCGCGCGCACCGCGTGAGCCCCGTGAACCGCGCGCCCCGCGTGGTGAACGCAAGGAAGCCAAGGCCGAAGAAGGTCTGCCGCTGGAAGCCGCACTGGCAGCCGGCGCCGCAAGCGCAGGCGTGGCCGTGGCAGCCGGTGCAGTCGCCCATGCCGGTGAAGAGCAAGCTGTAGCTGTAGACGTGGCGCAAGCACAAGTCGATGCCGGTGAAGGCGTCGAAGCTGCAGAAAACGCCGAAGGCGGTAGCGAGCCGCGTCGTCGTCGCCGTCGCGGTGGTCGCAACCGTCATCGCCGCGAACGCGACGAAAACGGTAACGTGATCGAGAACGCCGACGGTAGCGAAGCCGAAGCCGAAGGCGCCGAGGCTGGCGAAGCCATCGAAGCGCAAGAAGCACCGGTCGCCCCGCAGGAAGCGGCCCAGGTCGCCGTCGCCCAGGCCTCGTTTGCGGCCTCGCCGGTCCCGGCAGCGGAAGTCGCCGCGGCCGAGCCGGTACAGACTGCCGCCCAGGTGGAAAGCGGCGTGAACGCTGTCGAAGCCGTTGCCGCAGCTGCAGCCGAAGCGACCGCTGCCGTGTTCTCCGGCCAGCCGGCCATCGAAACGGCCGCACCGTCCATCGATGCCAGCTTTGCACCGGCACCGGTGATCGTGTCCGCCCCGGTGGCCTCCGAAGCCCCCATCGACGTGGCACCGGCAGTGGAAGCAGCGCCGGTCGTCGCAGCCGCGCCGGTAGCCCCGGCCGTGCCGCAGCAGATCAGCCTGCTGGACGCTGTCGAGGCCAGCCCGGCTCCGGTAGTGGCCCAAGTGGTGACCCCGGTGGTGGCCCCGCAAGCAGCACCCGCTCCGGTCCAGGCTGCCGCTCACGGCAACAATGGCGACCAGCTGGAGTCGCTGCAGCAGATGCTGTCGCAAGCCGGCCTGACGCTGGCCACGACCGATCCGGTCAAGCTGCGCGCCGCCCAGGAAGCGGCTGCCGCCATCGTGCCGGCACCGCGTGTGCCGCGTGAACGCAAGCCCCTGCCGCCGCAATCGACTGAACCGCTGGTCCAGGTCGAAACGCGTCGCTGATCGCCGGCCGCATTTGGCGCATCATGAAAAAAGGGAGCCTCGGCTCCCTTTTTTCATGCCTGCTCACATGGCCTCGGTACAGGCCCGCTCGGCGAAGACGCAGCGATCTGGTCACAGTTGAGGGAGCCGGCAATGATTACAGTGGCCCGGCGGATTTCCCCCGATTTCCCAGAATGGCCGCAAACCCTTGCCGGGACTGGTGTTGCCAGTCGTTCATCGGGCCATCGCATAGTGAATATGCAGGATTGTGCATCTATGGCGAGCGACCAGCCGTGCTATCGTTACACATCAGTCATTTCCATCCAGTATGAACAAGCGCGTCATTCCCATCGTCGACTACCGGCAAGCCGTTTCCGCCAGCAAGGCCGCTCCCGGCCTGCCGGCGACACTGCTGCCCAGCGAGCCGGTCGGCCTGCTCAGCGATGCGCTGGGACGGCCGCTGCAGGATCTGCGCATCTCGGTCACCGACCGCTGCAATTTCCGCTGTGTCTATTGCATGCCCAAGGATGTGTTCGACAAGCAATACCAGTTCCTGCCGCACTCCGATCTGCTGAGCTTTGAAGAACTCACGCGCGTGGCGCGCCAGTTCGTCGCCCATGGCGTGCGCAAGATCCGCCTCACCGGTGGCGAGCCGCTGCTGCGCAAGAACATCGAGACCCTCATCGCCATGCTGGCGGCGCTGCGCACGCCGGATGGCCAGGAGATCGACCTCACCCTGACCACCAATGGCACCCTGCTCAAGCAGAAGGCGCAGGCGCTCAGGGAGGCCGGCCTCAAGCGCGTGACGGTCTCGCTGGATTCACTGGATGACGAGAGTTTCCGCAGGATGAACGATGTCGACTTCCCGGTGGCGCGGGTGCTGGAAGGCATCGAGGCGGCCCATGCCGCCGGCCTGGGGCCGATCAAGATCAACATGGTCGTCAAGAAAGGCGTCAACGACGACCAGATCCTGCCCATGGCGCGTCACTTCAAGGGCTCGCCCTACATCCTGCGTTTCATCGAATACATGGATGTGGGCAGCTCCAACGGCTGGCGCATGGATGAGGTACTGCCCTCGGCCGACGTGGTCCGCCTGATCTCGGCCGAGATGCCGCTGGTGGTGGCCGATGCCAACTACACCGGCGAAACCGCCGAACGCTGGCGCTACGCCGATGGTGGCGGCGAGATCGGCGTCATCTCCAGCGTGACCCAGGCCTTCTGCCAGGATTGCTCGCGCGCACGCCTGTCCACCGAGGGCCAGGTCTATACCTGCCTGTTCGGCAGCCAGGGCCATGACCTGCGCAGCATCGTGCGCGGTGGCGGCAGTGATGCCGATCTGGCCGGTTTCATCGCCCGGCTGTGGGGCCAACGCGGCGACCGCTATTCAGAATTGCGCGGTGCGGCCCAGGCGACGCCGGCACGCAAGGTCGAGATGTCCTATATTGGTGGATAAGCCTGGTCCGATGCGCATATCCGTTGCCCGTCTTTCGTGTTTCCTGCCGTCACTTCTGCCATCATTTCCGCCGTCACTTCCGCCATGACCTCCACCACCACGCCGCCCCAGATCACCGCCAGCCATATCACCGGCCTGGTGCTGGCCGGCGGTCGTGGCACGCGCATGGGGGGTGTCGACAAGGGCTTGCAGTTGCTGCATGGCAAGCCACTGGTGCAGCATGTGCTGGAGCGCCTGGCGCCGCAGGTCGGCACGCTGGCGCTCAATGCCAACCGCTCGCAGTTGCACTACGCACGCTTCGGCTATCCGATCTGGCATGACCTGGAGTCCGACTATCCCGGCCCGCTGGCGGGCCTGCAAAGCGGCCTGGCGCACTGCACGACGCCCTTCCTGGCCAGTGCCCCCTGCGATGCGCCGCTGATCCCCTACGACCTGGTGGCG
>JAFAMT010000368.1 GCA_019233085.1 Herbaspirillum sp. | reverse complement strand
GCCCAGGCCGTCGACGGCAGCATGCCCTACCAGCGCAAGCCCGAGGACATCGTCATCTACAAGGCCATCGGCATCGGCCTGGAAGACGTGGCCCTGGCCGGGCTGGCCTATCGCAAGGCTTGCGCGAAGTACGGCTGGTAAGCAGTCAAGGATAAAAAAACGGGCGCTGCAGCGCCCGTTTTTTTTCGGTGGTATTCCGCTCAGGCGGCGGCCTTGCCCTTGATGCTCATGGCGGGCTTGGCGCGCAAGGCCGTGGCAGTGGCCAGCAGCACGATGGCGATGCCGCAGACGGTGCCCCAGGTCACCGGCTCATCCAGCAGCAGCCAGGCCCATAGCGAGGCCGTCATCGGTACCAGGAAGGTCACGGTGATGGCCTTGGTGGCCCCTTCGGCCGCGATCAGTTGGAAAAACAGCGCATAGGCGATGCCGGTACAGACCACCCCCAGCACCAGTACAGCCAGCAATGCCGGCAGCGTACCGGCGACCAGTGCGTGCGGCAGCGAGGGCAGGGCCAGTGGCAGCAGGCACAGCGCTGCCGCGAACTGGCTGCCGGCGGCAATGGCGATGGGCGAGATGCCGCCGGCACGCATGCGCGTGAAGGTGGCCGCAAAGCCATAGCTGACCGCCGCGCCCATGGCGGCCAGCACCCCGCCAATGACCAGCATGTCGGCCGGCGCCGGACCGATGCCCACCAGCACGGCCACACCCACCAGTCCCAGCACGAAGGCCAGGCAGCGCACCGGACTCAGCTTTTCGCCCAGCAGCAGGAAGCCGAACAGCGCCGTGAAGATCGGCGCCAGCGAATTCATCGTCGCCATGTAGGCCGACGGGATATGCAGGGCCGACCAGGCGAACAGTGCAAAGGGCAGGGCGGTATTGAACAGGCCGATGACCAGGTAGGGCAGCCAGTTGCGGCGCCACTGCAGCGTGACGCCGCGCGTGCGGGCAAAGGCCAGCAGTGCCAGCGTAGCCAGGGAGGCGCGGCCGAAGGTGGTCAGCATGGGGCCGAAGACCGGGGCGGCAATGCGCATGAGCATGAAACTGGTGCCCCAGATGGCGGCCAGCAGCAGGAGCTTGATGAGATTGGAGGTGGACATGGGCTCATGACAGGGCCGCTGCCGGCCGATGTCATCGAAAAGGCGCAACGATCGGATCACGAGTCTAAACCCGCTGCTCGTCCTGCGTCCCGGTACAGTTGCCGCGTTTCCACCGGGCCACTTGCATTGGAGCAACAAGCGTACCGGGTGTCGGCCCGCAACTGTACATGTTGCCCGCAGGCGGGTGCTGTTAGTCTTGCGGGTCCCTGCCACGCATTTCCACCGGAGAGACAGCATGCTCAAGATCCATGGTCGCGACAATTCCATCAACGTACGCAAGGTCCTGTGGGCCTGTATGGAGCTGGGGATCCCGTTCGAACGCGAAGACTGGGGAAGCGGTTTTCGTTCCACCAGCGAACCGGCCTTCCTGGCGATGAATCCCAATGCCATGGTACCGGTGATCGACGATGGCGGCTTTGTGCTGTGGGAGTCCAACACCATCCTGCGTTACCTGGCCGCGCAATACGGTGCTGGTGGCGCTGCTTCTCTCTATCCGGCCGATGTACGCCAGCGGGCGCGTGTGGACCAGTGGATAGACTGGCAGGCCAGCGACCTCAACCGCAGCTGGAGCCAGGCTTTCATGGCGCTGGTGCGCAAGTCGCCCGACTACGAGGATGCCAGGCTGGTGGCCGCGTCGATCGCCAACTGGACGCGTTATATGCGCGTGCTGGAACAGCAGCTGCAACACACCGGCGCCTACGTGGCCGGCGCGGACTTCACGCTGGCCGATATCCCCGTGGGCCTGTCGGTGAACCGCTGGTTCGGCACGCCCTTCGAGCATCCCGATCTGCCGGCGGTGGCGGCCTACTATGAGCGCCTGCGCGCGCGCGAGGGTTACCGGCTCTACGGGTGCAACGGCCAGGCCTGAGCGCGCGGGTGGATGTGGATGACCGCGAGGGTGGCGACGCGGTACACTGCGCCCATTTCACTCCTTGCAGGTTTTCCATGGCTACCAGAAAAAAGAAACTGCTGTTCCTCGCCGCCTTTCTCGGCTGTCTGCTGCTGGCCAGCGTGCCCTTGATTTCCTTGTTGTTCTATTGATTCCAGGCAAAAAAATTCCCCGGTCGATTGACCGGGGAGATAAACCAAATCCACCAGGATTCAGGGAGACAGCGAGACGGCGGCGCGCAGTGGCAGCACCGCCAGAAAGGGTCAGACCGGTATCGGGCCCGCCAGCTTGCCGACGCTCAGTGCCAGCGGATGGTGACGCCACTTCGACTCGGCAAACAAGTAGATGCCCAGCGAAGACAGCACCACGGTGATCAGGCCAGCGAGAACGACGGTGAGCAGGAAGGTGGTGAACATGATGATCTCCTCAAGATGAAGTCATCTTAGGCAATGGCTTTGCCGCTGGCTGTAGTGATTTTCCCTAGAAAATACACAGGCCGCTCAGGAAATTCCCGAGCGGCCTGGTATCGATGGGGGTGAGGGCGGCGTAGTGCAGCCCTAGCTCATCAGTAACGTTCCAGCCAGTGCGCGTAGGGCGCCGGCAGCGTCCACGAGGCGCGTTCCACGCGCAGTTCCTTGGCAGCCTGATAAGTCCAGTGCGGGTTGGCCAGGTGGGCACGGCCCACCATCACCAGGTCCAGTTGCCCCGACTTGACGGCGTGCTCGGCCAGCTCGGAGGTCCCGAAGCCCCAGGCCGAGGAGACCGGGATATCGGCTTCTTCACGCACGCGCTGGGCGATCGGGCCGAGGAAGGCCGGACCCCAGGGGATCTGGACTTCAGGAATGGTAAAGCCCATGGTCACGCTGATCATGTCCGTGCCGCTGGCCTTGAATTCACGCACTACCGAGATCGATTCGAGCAGCGTCTGCTCGTCGCGGCCGTCGTATTCGATCACGCCGAAACGCACCGTCAGCGGCAGCTTCTCCGGCCATACCTCGCGCACCGCGCGCAGGGTCTCGACCAGGAAGCGGGCGCGGTTCTCGACGCTGCCGCCATAGATGTCATCGCGCTGGTTGGAGTGTGCCGAGAAGAAACTCTGGGCCAGGTAACCGTGGGCGAAGTGCAGTTCCAGCCATTCGAAGCCGGCGTCGCGCGCACGGATGGCGGCGTCGACGAAGTTCTGGCGCACGCGGGCGATGTCATCCAGCGTCATGGCCTTGGGGACCTTGGGCAAATTGCGACCATAAGCCAGCGCCGAGGGGGCGATGGTGTCCCAGCCACGGGCATCATCGGCGGCCATGTGGTCGTCGCCTTCCCACGGACGGTTGGCGCTGGCCTTGCGGCCGGCGTGGGCGATCTGGATGCCGGGCACCGCGCCGGCCGCCTTGATGGCTTGCACCACCGGCACGAAGGCTTGTGCCAGGTCGTCATTCCAGATGCCGGTGCAACCCGGGGTGATGCGGCCTTCCGGCGCCACGGCGGTGGCCTCGACGATCACCAGGCCGGCGCCGCCACGGGCGATGCTGGCGTAGTGCGACAGATGCCAGTCGTTGACCTTGCCATCGACGGCCATGTACTGGCACATGGGCGGGACGGCGATACGGTTGCGCAGGCTCAGGTCCTTGAGCTTGAAAGGTTGGAACAATGCGGACATATGGATTCCTGTCGAAAGAAAATGGGGTTCATCAGGCAAAGGCGGCTGGCCCTTGCGGATCGCGGAGTGTTGTTTCCGGTGATGCTTCGTTGGTTCGAATATATTCGAACTATGGAAGGAGTATAACCCAAGGTGTATCATCCTGCAGATGCGTCCCTATAAACACCCTGCCGTAGATGAGTTCGTGCTGGAGCGCGTGCTGTATGCGCTAAGCGATTCGATCCGCCTGGAGATCGTGCGCCATCTTGCGCGCGTGGAATGCGCCACCTGCGGCGAGCTCGATGGCGGGCGCCCCAAGTCCACCGTATCGCACCACTTCAAGGTCCTGCGCGAAGCGGGGCTGGTGCGTACCGAGAGCAATGGCACCACCCACATCAATACCCTGCGCGGTGCCGAGATCGAGAGCCGCTTCCCGGGCCTGCTACCGGCCATCCTGGCGCAGGGGGAGAAAGCTCCCGCCCGGCGTCGCAAGCTGGCCGCCTGAGCGGCGGTTGTTGCCTAGAGCTTGCCTGCCGCGATATCGGCATCCACGGCGCCGAAGGCCGTGGCCATGGCATGCTGCTCCGCCTCCACCGAGGTATTGCCGCGAAAGTCGTCGCACACCACGCGACGGAAGGCGACCGGATTGTCATTGCGATGCAATTGGTAGTTGCCCACCCAGGTGCCGTCGAGCTGTTCGGTGCTGTTGACCCGGATGAAATAGCCATGATGCTCGGCCACGTCGCTGTCGAGCAGGGTATCGATGACCGCGCGGGCATAGCCCACGCCAGCCACCTGCGCCGCCGCCACCGAGCCGAAAGGATTGCCCCGCAGGCCAGGCGCCGCCTCGCCGTCGATGCTGACGGTGCACAGTACGTCACCGTCCCGTTGCTGCGTGCAGGAGACGCTGATGTGCTTGCCGCGATAGGTGGCGCCGTAGGTGGGGTGCATGAAGGTTCTCAAGGGAAAGTTTCCTGGGCCCTATAGTGGCGTGATCGCGCATTCTGGTCAATTGCAGTCCCCCGTGGCGCGAAAAAAGGCCCGCATGTCCCCATGCGGGCCTTCAGGCAGCAAAGCCAGTCAGCGCAATGCCCGGGGCATCAGGATCCGTGCTTGGCGATCCCCGCGCGCATGCGGCTCACTTCACTCTCCGAGACCGCACCGGCCTGGTTGCCCCAGCCCTGGCGCACGAAGCTGGCCAGCTCGGCCGCTTCCTTGTCAGAGAGGCGATGCGCGAAGCCCGGCATGACCAGGATCGAGGGCGCTTTCTCGGTGGAGGGAGTGCGTGCGCCTGCCAGGATCACGTGCAACAGCGCGCTGGGGTTGTCGGCATTGACCACCGTCGCACCATCGAGCGCCGGGAAAATGCCCGGCGCGCCACGTCCATTGACGAAGTGGCAGGCCGCGCAATTGTCCAGGTAAAGGCGCTCGCCCAGGCTCAGGTCCTTGGCGGCCGTCAGCTTCTTGGCCGTGGCATCGGCCCCTTGCGGCGTGACGCTGGCGCTCTTGCTGGCCACCACCGGCGAGAGCGTCTTCAGGTAGACGGCGATGGCCTGCAGGTCCTCGGGCTTGAGATGCGCGGTGCTGTGCTCCACCACCAGGCTCATCTCGCCAGCCACCGAGGCGGTCTTGTTGCGACCGGTCTGCAGGTAGTCGACGATGTCCTGTGCGCTCCAGTGCGGCATGCCGCGCAGCGAGGGCACGGCCCAGCCGTTGAGGTCGCCGCCCGAGAGGAACTGCGCCTGGCTGCTGTCGCTGGCCTTCTCGTTCATCGCAAAGCCGCGTGGCGTGTGGCAACTGCCGCAATGGCCCAGGCCTTCGACCAGGTAGGCGCCGCGCTTGATCTCGGCGCTCCAGCCGTCCTGCTCCCTGAACGGCTTGTCATTGGCGAAGAAGACATTCCACAGCTTCATCCCCCAGCGGAGATTGAAGGGGAAGCTCATGTTGGAGGCCGGCGGCGTGGTGGCCACCGGTTTCACGCCCTGCATGAAATAGGTATAGAGGGCGTGGATGTCCTCGTCGCTTACCTTGGCATAGCTGGGATAGGGCATGGCCGGGTAGAGCTGCGTCCCATCGGCGCGTACTCCGTGGCGCACGGCGGCGGCGAACTGGGCCTCGCTGTAGTTGCCGATGCCATGTTCCTTGTCGGGCGTGATGTTGGTGGAATAGATGATGCCGTGGCCGC
>JAFAMT010000147.1 GCA_019233085.1 Herbaspirillum sp. | reverse complement strand
CTGGGCCAGTGCGGGGGCGTCGTTGGTACCGTCGCCGGTCATCGCCACCAGCTTGCCTTCGGCCTGGTGCTGGCGGATCAGGGCCAGCTTCTGCTCCGGCGTGGCTTCGGCGAGGAAGTCATCGACACCGGCTTCGGCAGCGATGGCAGCGGCCGTGAGGCGGTTGTCACCGGTGATCATGACGGTCTTGATACCCATGCGGCGCAGCTCGCCGAAGCGTTCCTTGATGCCGCCCTTGACGATGTCCTTCAACTCCACCGTGCCCAGGATGCGCAGCGGCGCACCATTGTTGATGACGGCGGCCTCGGCATGCCATTCGATGACCACCAGCGGTGTGCCGCCACGGCGGGCGATGGCGTCGATATCGGTTTCCACCTGGGCCGGCAGGCGCTGGTCGGCCGAGCGCACCAGCTTGCGGATGGCATCGGCCGAACCCTTGCGGATGCGGCGGTTGGCCAGGTCGATGCCCGAAACACGGGTCTGTGCCGAGAACGGGATGAACTCCGCACCCAGGCCGGCCATCTCGCGCTCGCGCAGGTTGAAGCGGTTCTTGGCCAGTACCACGATGCTGCGGCCTTCCGGGGTTTCATCGGCCAGCGAGGCCAGCTGGGCGACATCGGCCAGCTCGCGCTCGGACACGCCCGGCGCCGGCAGGAAGGACGAGGCCTGGCGATTGCCCAGGGTGATGGTGCCAGTCTTGTCCAGCAGCAGCACGTCGACGTCGCCTGCGGCTTCCACCGCGCGGCCGGAGGTGGCGATCACGTTGGCCTGCATCATGCGGCTCATGCCGGCCACGCCGATGGCCGAAAGCAGGCCGCCGATGGTGGTAGGGATCAGGCACACCAGCAGTGCGATCAGGGCCGTCACCGAGACCGGCGCACCGGCACCGGCGGCGGTGACCGAGAAGAGCGAGAACGGCAAGAGCGTCACGGTGACCAGCAGGAACACCAGCGTCAAGGCCACCAGCAGCAGCGTCAGGGCCAGCTCGTTGGGAGTCTTCTGGCGACGTGCGCCCTCGACCATGGCGATCATGCGGTCCAGGAAGGCTTCGCCGGGGTTCACCGAGACGCGCACCACGATCCAGTCCGACAGCACGCGGGTGCCGCCGGTGACGGCCGAGAAGTCGCCGCCGGACTCGCGGATCACCGGGGCCGATTCGCCGGTGATGGCGCTCTCGTCCACGGTGGCGACGCCTTCGATGACGTCGCCGTCGGCGGGTACGGTATCGCCGGCTTCGATCAGCACCAGGTCACCCTTGCGCAAGGTGCCGCCCTCGACCATGTCGCACTGGCTGGCGGTGATGCTCACGCCATCGCCGCGCACGTGGTCGGCACGACGCAGCTTCTTGGCCATGACGCTCTTCTTGACGCCGCGCAGGGCGGCGGCCTGGGCCTTGCTGCGGCCCTCGGCCAGCGCTTCGGCGAAGTTGGCGAAGAGCACCGTGAACCACAGCCAGGCGGCCACCGCGAAGATGAAGCCGGCCGGTGCCTCGCCCTTGCCCAGCAGGGCTTGGAAGAACAGCACCGTGGTCAGGATGCTGCCGAGATAGACCACGAACATCACCGGATTGCGCCACTGCACGCGCGGCGAAAGCTTGCGGAAAGAGTCGGCCAGGGCCGGCTTGACGATCTTGGGATCGAACATCCAGCGCGCGGTCTGGCTGGCCGGGGGAGTCAGGTCATCCACCGTATTGCGGGGAGCTGACGGGATATTGCTGGAAGGGGTAGTCATGTCGGTTTCCATTGCGGGTTGCTCCATCGCCGCGCCAGCTTGGGCGGCGGCGACGGAATCCATCATTCAATTACATCGCCATCATCTGCAGATGTTCCACCACCGGGCCCAGGGCCAGCGCGGGGACATAGGTCAATGCACCCACCAGGATCACCGCGCCGATGAGCAAGGCCACGAACAGCGGACCATGCGTGGGCAAGGTGCCGGAGGTCGCGGTCAGGCGCTTCTTGCCGGCCAGCGATCCGGCCATGGCCAGCACCGGCACGATGATGCCGAAGCGACCCAGCCACATGGCGATGCCGGTGGTGATGTTGTAGTAGGGCGTATTGGCCGACAGGCCGGCAAAGGCGCTGCCGTTGTTGTTAGCGGCCGAGCTGAAGGCGTACAGGATCTCCGAGAAGCCATGCGCACCCGGGTTGGCGATGCCGGCCAGGCCACCCTCGACCATCACCGAAATGGCGGTGAAGATCAGCACCAGGGCCGGCGTCATCAGGATGGCGATGGACATCATCTTCATGTCGAACACGCCGATCTTCTTGCCCAGGTATTCGGGGGTACGACCGATCATGAGGCCGGCGATGAACACTGCCAGCACCGCGAAGATCAGCATGCCATACAGGCCCGCGCCCACACCGCCGTAGACCACCTCGCCCAGCTGCATCTGCAGCATCGGCACCAGGCCGCCCATGGGCGAGAGCGAGTCATGCATGGCATTGACCGCACCGCACGAGGCCGCCGTGGTGACGGTGGCAAAGAGCGCCGAGGCGGTGATGCCGAAGCGGGTTTCCTTGCCCTCCATCATGCCGGGGCCGGAGGCGTGCAGCGAAGCCAGCATGGGATTGGGTTGCGACTCGTAGTACAGCAAGGCCGCCGCCATCACCACGAAGAGGATGGTCATCGAGGCCAGGATCGCCCAGCCCTGGCGACGGTCGCCCACCAGCATGCCGAAGCTGGTGCACAGTGCCGCCGGGATGATCAGGATGGCCAGCATCTGCAGGAAGTTGCTCAGCGGGGTCGGGTTTTCATAGGGGTGGGCCGAATTGGCGTTGAAGAAGCCACCGCCATTGGTGCCCAGCATCTTGATGGCTTCCTGCGAAGCCACCGGACCCATCGGCAGGGTCTGGCGGTCGGTGCTCTGGGCTTCGGTGATGGGTTCGCCCTTGGCATCCTTGAGCGGCTGGCCGGCGGCATCGAGCTTGGGAATGGTGTAGTTGGTCACCTCCAGCGTCTTCACCTCCTGGTAGGGGCGGAAGTTCTGGATGCTGCCCTGCTGCACCAGCACCAGTGCGAAGATCACCGACAGCGGCAGCAGCACGTAGAGCGAACTACGCGTCATGTCGACCCAGAAGTTGCCGATGCCCTTGCTGCTGTGGCGGGCAAAGCCGCGGATGAGGGCGAAGGCAATGGCAATGCCGGTGGCGGCCGAGAAGAAGTTCTGCACCGCCAGCGCTGCCATCTGGCTCAGGTAGCTCATGGTCGATTCACCGACGTAGCCTTGCCAGTTGGTATTGGAGACGAAGCTGATGGCAGTGTTGAACGACGAGTCGGCACTGATGTTGGCCAGGCCCTGGGGGTTCAGCGGCAGCCATTGCTGGGCGCGCTGGATCAGGTAGGTAAAGACCACGCCGATGAAGTTGAACAGCAGCGCCGCGATGGCGTACTGCTTCCAGTCCATCTCGGCTTGGCTACCGATGCCGCAGAGGCGATAGAAGATGCGCTCGACACCGCCGAAGAAACGGTTCACGCGCGACTTGCCCTCCATCACGCGGGCCATGTACCAGCCCAGCGGGAGCGAGAGCACCAGCAGCACGACCAGGAACAGGGCGAGCTGGAAAGTGTTGTTGCCGTCCATGTCAGAAATCCTCCGGCTTGATCAGCGCGTACACGAGGTACAGCAACAGGGCGATCGAGACGACCAGGCCCAGCAGATACATGAGGTTCATTTCTTTTCGCCTTCCTGCCGCTCCAGGCGGCTGCACAGGGCGATGAAGGCCCACATGGCGATGCCGCACAAGAGCAGCATGCCCATATAGAGAAAGTCGGTTTGCCACATTTCCCACTCCATTGTTGACGTTGTTCGTTCCGCTCCGGGGACGGATGCGGCGACGGTCAAACGATAGAGGGCGCGGCGTTAAATCCAGGTAAAACTATGGGGAGGGGGTGTAAACAGGACGTAAACGATGTGCCGACAGCGATGTGCCGACAGCGATGTACCGGCAACGCCGCCGCGAGACGATGCGTCTCAGGCGTCGGTGACCTTGCCCAGTTCGATGCGGTTCTTGCCCAGGCGCTTGGCGGCGTACATGGCCTTGTCGGCCATCGAGAGCAGTTCTTCGGGACCGATCTCGCCATCCTGGTCAGGCAGGTAGACGGCCACGCCGATACTGCTGGAGACGTTGACGGTGGAGTGCGTCAACTGGAAGGGTTCGCGGATGGTGTTGAGGATCTTCTCGGCCACCATCATGGCATCGGACTGGGAATGCAGGTTTTCCAGGATGACCACGAATTCGTCGCCGGCCAGGCGCGCCACGGTATCGACATCGCGTACCGAGGCGTGCAAGCGACGCGCGAACTCGACCAGCAATTCATCGCCGGCTTCATGGCCATAACGGTCATTGATGGCCTTGAAGCCATCGATATCCATGAAGAACAACGCCAGCAGCTGGTGTGCACGGCGCGCGCGCATCATGCCCTCGGGCAGGCGGTCGCTGAAGGCACGGCGGTTGGGCAGGCTGGTCAGCACGTCGGTCAGGGCCAGTTCGCGCATCTGGTCGCGGAAGGCCAGGCGCTCGGTGATGTCATGCAGGAAGGCGATGAACAGGTGGCCGCTCTGGCGCTTGACGTGGCCGACGGTGATCTCGATGGGCAGCTCATGGCCATCGTGATGCAGGGCCTGCAATTCGATGCGGTTGTTGATGACCACGCTGGTGCCATCCTTGAGGAACTGCTCCATGCCGCGATTGTGGGCCGCGCGCATATCCTGCGGAATGATCAGCTCGGCCATGTCGCGCCCCATGGCCTGGTCGCGCGGCCAGCCCAGCAGCAGCTCGGCCTGGCGGTTCCACTCGACCACGCGGCCATGTTCGTCGGCGGCGATGAAGGCATCCTGGGCGTTTTCCAGGATGGCGCGCAATTCGGCCGCGCTTTCTTCCAGCTGGATCTGGTTGGCCTGCTGCTGGTCCAGCGCCTGCTGCAGCGCCGTGGCGGTCTCGTGCAGCCGGCTGGTGCGCTCGGCCACCCGATGCTCCAGGCTTTCGTTGAGCGAGCGCAGTTCGCCCAGGTAACGCTGCTCGCGCTCGACCATGCTGACCAGGGTCGCGGAGAGAAGCTGGATTTCGCGGTAGCTGTTGACCAGTGGGATCGTCACTTCATGCAGGCCCGAGGCACGCTGCTCCAGGGCCGCCGAGAGTGCATTGATGGGGGCCACCAGGCGCCGCGTCAGGACGAAGGCCAGGATCACCAGCACCGCGCCCGTAAGCGCGCCCACCAGGATGACGCGACGCTCCAGGTCGCGGAAGGCTTCCAGCGCCACCGTCTCGGGCTGGCGCACGATGACGCTCCACTTGAGCTTCATGTCCGAATCCTGCCCGGTACGTGCATAGCCGGCCAGGTAGCGTCGTCCGTCTGGCCAGATTTCCACGGTCGATCCGCCGATGCCGGCATTCTGCGAGGCACGGAAGCTCTCGGTATTGATCACCGTCTCTTCCAGATTCTTGGGGCCCAGCAGCACAACGCCATCGGAGCGCACGATCAGCACGTCCACGTCATAGCGGTTGCGGGTCGGATCAAGCAACTTGGCCGCAATCTCGCGCGCCCAGCCCCAGGACAGGTGCATGCCCATCACGCCGATATAGCGCCCCTCCATGTCCAGCACGGGAGCGGCGATGTCGACGAAGCGCCAGGGCTCGGCCTGCGCCGGCAGCTTCTTTTCCAGCAGGACGGCGGGATGGTAGTCGGCCGAGTAGGCGTCCTTCTGCCCACCCTTGAACCAGGGGCGCTCGGCCACGCTCTGCCCTTCCAGCAAGCCGTTGGTGGCTACCAGCACGGTACCGTCTGGACGGGCCATGCCGATCCAGGCGTAGTGAGGGACGTTGCTCTGCAGTTCATTGAGCACGCGCCGGACCCGGTCCAGGTCCGTGGCGGTGCGCACCGAGGGACGGGCCACCAGCAGGCGCATGTCGATCTCGCGCTCGTGCATGCTCCGCTCCAGCGCGTCCTGCATCTGCCAGGCCAGCTGCTTGAGACGGGTCTCGACCTCGGCGCGTGCGTAACCGCGGGTGAACTGATCCACCAGGATCAGCACCGACACGGTCGTGATCAGCACGGTAATAACCACCCCCAGCGTAATCAGGGACAACAGATTCGGCGGCGATGGGCTTTTTTTCTTAATCAATTCAGACAAAGTGCAGCAATACGGCTGGATGCATGACGGCTCCCCTGTGAACCGCGTAGGTAACTCGGCATCTTGCCAGAACACCTACGGTTTTTCACCGACTTTCCCGAAAAACCACGAGATATTTTTTGCTCCAGTTAAAGAAAATCATGAATTCTCTCGGCAACGACTGGCGAAGTTGCACATCTGTTCAGAATATTGATAAAACACCTGAACATTATTCCCATCATGCAAGAAAAAAACAACGGCGGGTGATCGTCGATCCCCGCCGTGCTTTCCTCCCTGCGTCCAGGACGCAACAAATGCCCCGCCTACACGGCTGCACAGATGCCGTCGGCACGCGGATCGGTCGCACCTTCGATGACGCCATCCGGATGCACGCACACGGCGCCGGCGTGGCCCATCATGTCGGTGTAGTCGGCCACCACCTGCACATCATGGCCGGCACGGCGCAGGGCCTCGACGGTGGCCTCGGGGACCCGGCCCTCCAGCTTGAGGTTGGTGGAGACATCGCCCCAGGTCCGTCCCAGCAGCCAGCGTGGCGCGCTCACGGCGGCCTGCAGGTTCTGGCCGAACAGGACATGGCGGGTGAAGACCGCCGCCTGCGTCTGCGGCTGCCCTTCTCCGCCCATGGTGCCGTAGGCCAGGGTACGGCCGTCGTCCAAGCGGGCCAGCGAAGGATTGAGGGTATGGAAGGGCAACTTGCCCGGTTGCAACTGGTTGGCGCCGTCGTCGAGGGTGAAGCTGGCGCCGCGGTTCTGCCAGACGATGCCGGTATCGGGCAGCACCACGCCACTGCCGAACTCCCAGAAGATGCTCTGGATATAGCTGACCACGCACCCCTGGGCATCGGCAGCACCCATCCAGATGGTGTCGCCCGGCTTGGCCGGATGTGGCCAGGGAGCGGCCCGTTGCATGTCGATGTGCGCGACCTCCTGCTGCAGCGCCTCGGCCAGCAGCCAGTCGGCGGCATTCACGTTCATGTGGGCGGGGTCGGTGACATGGCGGTTGCGCAGGATGAAGGCACGTTTGGTGGCTTCCACCAGGCCGTGGATGTGGTCGAAGCCCTCTGCCTGGCTGACGCCGAGGCGATCGAACAGGCCGATGATCATCAGCGCCGAAATACCCTGGGTCGGTGGCGGCAGGTTGTAGACGCGGCCCGAGCGCAATTGCACCATCAGCGGCTGCACCTGCTGGGCATGGAAGGCCTCCAGGTCGCTGCGGCGCAAGGGGCTGCCCGCCGCTTCCAGACCGGCGGCCAGGGTCGCGCCCAGGTCGCCGCGATAGAAGTCATCCAGTCCGGCCTCGGCCAGGCGCGTGAGGCTGGCCGCCAGGGCGGCTTGCTGCAACACCGCGCCCTGCGCAGGGATGCCCTGGGCGGCATAGGTGGCGGCAAAGCCGGGCTGGTCTTTCAGTTCATCCCACTTGTCGCGGGTCAGCTCGTGCTGCGAGCGTGTGATGGGCACGCCGCGCCGGGCGTGGGTGATGGCATCGGCCAGCAGCACCGGCAGCGGCAGCGCGCGACCAAAGGCCTGCGCATGCTTGAGCGCGGCCGACCAGCCGGCGACGGCACCGGCCACCGTCAATGCCGCATGGGATCCCCGGGTGGGGATGGCGGCATGGCCATGCGCGGCATAGAAATCACGCGTGGCCAGCCCTGCCGACGGGCCACAGGCGCGAATGGCCACCGGGTCGCGGCCCGGCTCGCTGATGAGCCAGAAGCCATCGCCGCCGATACCGTTCATGTGGGGATACACCACTGCGATGGTGGCGGCGGCCGCCACCATGGCCTCCACCGCATTGCCACCTTCACGCAGGATCTGTGCGCCGGCTTGCGCGGCCAGGTGATGCGGGGCGCTGACCATTCCGCCCAGGCAGGTCTTGCTATACAACATGGATGACTCCTGATGGTGTTTGTCTTGTGATGGATGCTGCGATGATACCTGCGGATGGACGGCCTTTCAGGCGCAGCTCAAAGAGCGCCATCCATCCACGACACATGCGCCGCCACGATGCGCCAGCCTTGCGGCAGGCGCAGCCAGGTATGGCTCTGGCGCCCGGTGCGGGGTTCGCCCGCGCGGGTGAACTCGGTATTGGCCACGGCATAGTCGCGGCCATAGGTGGTGATGACGGTGTGGCGCAGGCTGCGCTGCAGGTTCTTCGGCGAACGCCCCTGGCGGAAGGCGCGGATCGCCTCGAACCCCACCAGGTTCTCGGTCGCGCCATAGCGCAGCGTGTGCGGTGCGTCGAGGAAGAGTTCATCCAGCACCTCCACCTGGTTGGTGGTCAGCGCGACTTCGTAGCGTTCGAAGGCCTGGCGTACCTCGGCCAGCACCTCGGGCAGGTTGATCGCGAAGGGGGCGGTCGATTCCATGTCAGGCTCCTCAATGTCCGCCCAGGTAGGCCCGGGCCAATGCGTCGTTGGCGGCGATCTCGGCGGCGCTGCCCTGTGCCACCACGCGCCCGCCTTCGATCACATAGGCGCGGTCGGCCAGTGACAGCGCCAGCGCGGCCATCTGGTCCACCAGCACGATGGTCATGTTCTCGCGGCGCAACTGGTCCAGTGCGGCGAAGAGTTCGGCGATCACCTTCGGCGCAAGGCCCAGCGAGGGTTCGTCCAGCAGCAACACGCGCGGTCGCGTCATCAGGGCACGGGCGATGGCCAGCATCTGCTGCTCGCCACCCGAGAGCAGGCCGGCGCGATGATGCAGGCGCTCACGCAAGCGCGGGAAGCGGCCCAGCATCTCTTGCACGCGCGCTTCCACATCCTGTGGATACAGGAACGCGCCCAGGCGGATATTGTCCAGCACCGACAATTCCGGGAAGACCTGGCGCCCTTCCGGCACCAGCACCACGCCCTGGCGCACGATCTGCTCGGCGCGCAGGTGCATGAGATTGACGCCATCGACATGGATGCCGCCCTGCACCGGCCGGTGCAAGCCTGCCAGCGCGCGCATGAGGGTAGACTTGCCGGCGCCATTGGCGCCCAGCAGCGCAATCATCTCTCCCTGCCTGACCTGCAGGTTGATGCCATGCAGGACCGGCTCGGCACCATAGCCGGTGACCAACTCGCCCACGCCCAGCAACTCGGCCGCGCCTGCCGGCGGTGTGCGTTTGACCGCCGGGGCCTGTTGCCCGCCTTCGCCCAGGTAAGCCTTGCGCACCGCCGGATCGTTCTGGACTTCCTGGGGTGTGCCGATGGCCAGTCGCTGGCCGGCATCGAGGACGACGATGCGGGTGGATATCTGCATCACCAGTTCCATGTCATGCTCGACCACCACCACGCTGATACCGCTGGCGGCGATACGCGTCAACAGTTGCGCCAGCTGTGTCTTGTCCTCGCGGGAGAGGCCGGCGGCCGGTTCGTCCAGTAACAGCACATCGGGATCGGCTGCCAGTGCCCGTGCGATCTCCACCAGGCGACGATCGACGTGGGCCAGGTCAGCCGCCGGGATATCGGTCGCGCCACGATAGCCGCAATACGCCAGCAGGTGGCGGCTGCGCTCGCGCACAGCCGGTGCGACGAATCCGCGCGCCGACAGCAGCGCGCCCAGGCGTCCCCGACCGCAAGCTAGCGCCACGTTGTCGGCCACCGTCAGGCTGCCGAACAGCTGCGAGGTCTGGTAGGTGCGGGCTACTCCATGACGGGCGATGCGAAAAGCCGGCAAGCCCGCCAGCTCGGTCCCGTCGAGCGCAAAGCGACCGGCGCTGGGACGATAGAAACCCGAGAGCATATTCAGCGCCGTGGTCTTGCCCGCGCCATTGGGGCCGATCAGACTGGTGACGGCTGCGCCAGGCACGGTAAAGCCCAGCGCGCTGACCGCGCGCACGCCGCCAAAGACCATGGTCAGGCCCTCGACCGACAAGCTGCGGCGCACGCGCTGCGGCAAGGCGACCTCACCCGTGCCCGGGTCCTGCTTTGTTGTCGACGGTGGCGCCACCGCCGGCTTGCGCCAGCGTGCTGCCCAGCGCGACAACAGGCCGGTCACGCCATCCGGTGCGATCCACAGCACCAGCAGCAGCAAGGCACCGAAGAACAGCAGGCGATAGTCTTCCAGGCTGGCCAGCAGCTCCGGCAAGGCACCCACGATGACGGCACCGATCAGCGGCCCCATGATGGAACCCGAGCCGCCCAGCACCACCACCAAGACGAAGAGGATGGATTGCATGAAGCTGAAGCTGTCCGGCGTGACCAGACCGGACAGCGGCGCAAACAGGCCGCCGGCCAGACCTGCCAGCGCGGCCGAGACGGCGAAGGCCACGGTCTTGACCACCAGCGGATTGATGCCGATGGATTCGGCGGCGGTCTCGCTGTCGCGCACCGCGCGCATGGCCGCACCCCAGCTGCCGCGCGCCAGCCAGCAATAGCCGGCCAGCACCGCGGCCAAGCTGGCCAGGGCCAGGATGGCAATGGCGCGCTCGCCCTGCAGGCCGGCCACGGAAGGGGCGACCAGGCCCATGATGCCGTTCTGGCCGCCAGTGACGTCGCGCCATTCGATGATGGCGTGCTGGATGATGAAGCTGAAGGCAATGGTGATCATCGCCAGGTAAGGCCCCTTCACGCGCAAGGCCGGCAAGGCCAGCAGCACGCCCAGCGCACCCGCCACCACCGCCGCCAGCGGCCAGGCCAGCCAGAACGACAAGCCGGTCCGGGTGGTGAGGATGGCCACGGTATAGGCGCCCACGGCATAGAAGCCGACATGGCCGAAGGAGACCTGGCCGGTCAGGCCGATCAATACATTGAGGCCGATGCCGACGATGGCCACCAGCGCAATGCCGGCCAGCACGAAGACGTAATAGCTGTTCACCGACAGCGCCAGGGTGGCTGCGGCGATCAGGCCCAGCACGGACATGCCCAGCGCGGCGGGCGTGCCCAGGCCCAACCTGACGGGCGGGCGCGCTGCCGCCACCAGGGTGGTGCCGGCCTGCAGCGTGCGGGTAATGGAATGCGGAAGACGGTTCATACCTTGTTCACCTGTGCGCGGCCAAAGAGGCCATTGGGACGGACGGCCAGCACCACGATCACCAGACCGAAGCTGATCATCTGCGTATAGCCGGAACCCAGCGTGGCCGTGACCAGCGCCTCGGCCATGCCAAACAGCAGGCCGGCGATCATCACGCCCCAGGCGCTGGTGATGCCACCGAGGATGGCCACGGCGAAGGCCTTGAGGCCAAACAGCGTGCCCATGTCGGCGTTGACGTTGAACAGCGGCGCAATCAGTACCCCGGCCACGCCCGCCAGCAGGGTCGAGATGGCAAAGGAGGCGGCGATGGCGCGCGTGATGGGGATGCCCATCAGCCGTGCCGCATCACGGTTCTGCACCACCGCCAGCAGCGCCTTGCCCCAGCGGGTGCGCCGCAGGACCGTATGCAGCAGCGCCGCCAGGACCAGGCCGATGGCCGGGATCAACAGGTGCAGCGGATACACGCCCAGCCCCATGCCGCCCAGTTCGATCGACGACAGCGCCAGCGGCGAAGGCAGGCTGCGCGGCTCCTTGCCGAAGGTGTGCAGGACCAGGTTGTCCAGCACGATGCCCAGCGCCACGGTGGACATCAGCCAGGCATTGGAGCCCTGGCGCGCGAACGGACGCACGGCCAGCACCTCCACCAGCACGCCATAGAGCGCGCAGGCAGCCAGCGCCAGCAGCACGGCCAGCCACATCGGCCAGCCCAGTGTCTGGGCGAAGGTGAAACACAGGACCGCCCCCAGCATCATGGAACTGCCCTGCGCGAAATTGACCGTACCCGAGACGGCATAGGTCATGGTGAAACCCAGCGCCATCAGACCGTACATGCTACCCAGTCCGAATCCGCTGATGAGTGCCGACAACAGCAGCATCGTGTTCTCCTGGCGCCGCCACGGCGGGCGGCGCGCTTCTGGTGTTGATGAGGGCTTACTGGTTCAGGCCGACCGGCAGGATGCGGTTGTCGATGAACTGCGCCCACACGTAGTCGTCGGCCTGCAGGGCGTCATGCACGCTGGCGCTGAAGGGCTTGACGTAGGTCTTGATCAGGCCGTCATAGCGATCGATCTTGTAGAAGCCCTCGCGCACCGCATCGCCATTGGTGGAGCCGGCCTTGGCAATGGCCAGCGCGGCCAGCTGCATGCCATCGTAGGCATTGGCCACACCGACGGCCGGCGTGATGTCGTCCGGTCCCTTGATGGCGGGATACTTGGCCTTGAGCTCGGCCACCACCTTCTCACCCACCGGCGAGAGCTTGCCGAAGAAGCTGAAGGTCTGGACGAAGTGGACGTTCTTCGCGTTCGGTCCGGCCAGCTCGGTGAAGCGGCCACCGGCCGGGCCCCAGTGCGAGACCACCGGCACCTTCCAGCCCATGCGGTCGAGCGACTTGACCACCTGTGCCGAAGGACCGACATTGCCCACCAGGAAGAGGGTGTCGGCGCCGGCCGCCTTGAGGCGGCTCAGTTGCGGTACCAGGTCGACGTCGCTGGCTTCGAACTTTTCCACGCCCACCGGTTTCATGCCCTTCTCGGCCAGTGCCGCGGTGATGCCCTTCTCGTTGGATTCGCCCCAGGGATTGTTGACCAGGATCAGGCCGGCCTTGCTGCTCTTGAAGGTCTTCTGCGCGTAGTTCAGCATGGCCTTGTCCACCAGTTCATCCACCGCCGAGACACGGAAGGCGTAGTTGGGATTGGCGCCGTTCCTGGTCACGCCGGTGCCGGCGGCCCATGGGCCGACGAAGGGGACCTTCTCCTGGTTGATGATGGGCACGATGGCCATCGACACCGGGGTATCGAGGCCACCGAAGAGCACCGCCACCTTTTCCTTGAAGATCAGTTCGCGCGCGGCCACCACGCCCTTGGCCGGATTGCCCTCGTCGTCGCGCCGCACCAGTTCCAGCGTGCGTCCGCCCAGCAGGCCGCCCTTGGCGTTGATCTCGTCGATGGCGATGCTCATGCCGCGGGTCAGGGCTTCGCCGGCCTGGGCCGACTGGCCCGACAGTGCCGTGACCAGCCCGATCTTGATGGTATCGGCGGCCAGCGCCAGCGGTGACAGCGTGGCCGCAACGGTCGCTGCGGCCACGGCGATCAGGGTACGACGAGTGAAACGGATCATTTGACTTCCCTCCAGGTTGGCGGAACGCATTTCCTCGGCAGCGACCGGTGAAATGCCTTCCAGGTGGTTGGCATGCTTTGCCCGGCATGACTTATGCAAGGGCTATGCCAAGCGCAGCAATTTTGATTAATTTTTGCCGACAATATTTACTTTATATACGCAGCATTTATTAATCATTATTGCCGTCGATTACATAACCATCCTGAAATCAATAATGCAC
>JAFAMT010000112.1 GCA_019233085.1 Herbaspirillum sp. | reverse complement strand
CTGCAGCTTACTTGAACATCAGGCGCAGCGAGTCCCAGGCGCGGCCGATGAAGCCGGCCGGGCCCACCGATTCCAGCGCCACCACCGGCAGCTCGGCGACGACCTTGTCGTCGATGCTGACCTTGAGAGTGCCGACCTTGGCGTTCTCGGCGATCGGGGCGATCAGCGGGTCATTGCGATCCAGCTTGGTCTTGACCTTGTCAGCCGTGCCCTTGGGGATGGTGATGTAGACATCGTTCTTGAAGCCGACCTTGATCTTGCTCTGCGAACCCTTCCACACGTCAGGCGTGTCGACCGGCTGGCCCTTGGCATACAGCTTGACCGCGTCGAAGTTCTGGAAGCCCCAGTTCAGCAATTTCTGGCTTTCCTGGGTGCGAACCTGGTCGGAGACGGTACCGATGACCACCGAGATCAGGCGGCGCTCGCCGTTGGGCACGGGGCGATGGGCCGAGGTGATCAGCGAATAGCCGGCGCTGGAGGTGTGGCCGGTCTTCATGCCGTCCACCGTCGGGTCCAGCCACAGCAGGCGGTTGCGGTTGGGCTGGGTGATGTTGTTGTAGGTGAACTTCTTCACCGAGTAATAGCGCTTGTAGTAATCGGGGAAGTCGTTGATCAGGTTGCGGCACAGGATGGACAGGTCGCGCGCGGTGGTATAGGTCTCCGCGTTGGGCAGGCCATGCGGGTTGCCGAAGTGGCTGTTGGTGAGGCCCTGGCGCTGGGCTTCACGATTCATCAGTTGCACGAAGGCATCTTCGGTGCCGGAGACCGCTTCGGCCACGGCCACCGCGGCGTCGTTGCCGGACACCGAGATCAGGCCGTACAGCAGGTTGTCGATGGAAACCGGCTTGTTGGGCTCGATGAACATCTTGGAGCTGCTGGGGTCGACCTTCCAGGCGTTGACCGAGACGTTGATCTCCTGCTCCAGGCTCAGGCGCTTGTCGCGCAGGGCGGCGAAGGCCAGGTAGGCGGTCATGAGCTTGGTCAGCGAAGCCGGCTCGACGCGCATGTCGGGGTCGCTGGAGGCGATCACCTGGTTGGCCGAGGCGTCCAGCAGCAGCCAGCTCTTGGCAGCGACCGTGGGCGGCGGCAGGCTTTGTGCGGAAGCAGTGAGGGTGGAAATGGAAAGTACGGTTGCGGCGAGCGCCGCGAGAAGCTTTTTCATCGGTGCCTAAGAAAAATTGCCAGCACGGGGGAACATCGTAGCTGTTGGTTTGATAAGAGGATAAGGCCGGGCGGGTCAGTCTGTGGCGGCAGCCAGGGCCGGCTGCACGCCCGGAATTATAAACGTCATGCGGCTTCGTTCCCAATTGAATGGATTTTCATCCCCGAAAATCCCCTCGCGAAGCCGCCGTGGCGGCGTTTCCATCCCATCGCCGCCATGGCCGGGCACTCAGGCTTGCAGCTGGGCCGGGCGGCGATGCCAGCTTTCGACCACCACATTCTTGATATGTTGCAGCTTGCGGTGAAAAAAGTGATCCGAACCCGGGATCACCACCACCGGCAGCTCCTGCGGGCGTGCCCAGTCCAGCACGGCCGATAGCGGGATGGTGTCGTCCTGCTCGCCGTGGATGAGGATGGTATTGCTTGGCGCGACCGGCATGGGCCACTTGCCGGCGGCCGTGCCCACCAGCACCAGGCGCTCGGCGGCCGAGGCTGCGTCCTGTTGCAGCAGGCGCTGCTGCAGCTGGGCCTGCACGAAGGTCCCGAAGGAGAAACCGCCCAGCGCCAGCGGCAGCGTCGGGTATTGCGTGCGCATGTGTTGCAGCAGCAGGGCCATGTCGTCGGTCTCGCCGGCGCCGTGGTCATGCACGCCCTCGGACTTGCCTACGCCACGGAAATTCATGCGCACCGCCACGTAGCCCAGCGCCAGGAAGGTGCGTGCCAGGGTCTGGGCGACCTTGTTGTCCATGGTGCCGCCATAGAGCGGGTGCGGGTGGGCCACCAGGGCCAGGCCGACCGGGGTGGCGAAGACCTCGGGGTCCGGCAGGTCGAGGGCGCATTCGAGCTGGCCGACGGCGCCAGCGATCATGAAATTCTGGGTATGTGCGTTCATGGCTTGCTAAAACTGGGAGATAAAAACTCAGATCTTGAGGCGATCGACGACCTTGCCATCGACGATGTGCTTGTCGATGATTTCGTCGATATCTTCGTTGTCGACATAGGTGTACCAGGTGCCTTGGGGGTAGATCACCACCACCGGGCCTTCCTCGCAGCGCTCCAGGCAGCCGGCCTTGTTGATGCGGACCTTGCCGGGAGCGGCCAGGCCCAGTTGCTTGATGCGTTTCTTGGCATGCTCCTGGGCCGCCTGCGCGCCCTTGTCGGCGCAGCAGGTGCGCTCGCCTGGCTTGCGCTGGTTCAGGCAGAAGAAGACGTGGTGTTCGTAGAAGGGTTCATCGCTCATGGGAGGGGGACCTGTGCTGGTTGGTCACTGGCCGGTGCGCCGGCCCGGGGAAAGCGTCAATGATACACCCCGGTCATTTTTGCTTGCGGTGCACCGGGTGGTAGAGGAACCAGATCGCCAGGAAGGGCCACAGTACAGAGAGGAACTGTGCGGCGCCGTCGAAGTTGAGGAACTTGCCCTGGACCCAGGTCTCCAGCGTCGAGATGTAATAGGGGTTCACCGGCACCACATTGGTCACCACCAGGCTCAGGATCAGCGCCAGGGCTGCCACCCGCCGTTGCGCCACCGGTGGCGCCCAGGACAGGCCGGCCACCATCATGGCGCCCAGCATGATGCCGCCCACCGCGCTGGGGGAGATCCAGACGAAGGCATTCTGGGGCGCGAAGAACAGCGCGCAGGCCAGCGACTTGGTGGCGATGCAGGCCAGCAGGTACAGAGCGACCAGGCGACGGCGCGGGGCCTGCCGACGCATCAGCAGCAGCACCAGCAGGGAAGCGCCGGTCAGGCCGCAGGCGCTGACGACGACATCGGCCAGCCAGTATTGCTCGGCACTCAATTGGGCATTGTTGAGCCAGGCGGTGGCCAGGTCGATGGGGGTGTCGAAGAGGTCGGAGAAGAAGCCCGACAGCGGTGCTACCAGATGGCCCAGGCCGAATAGGTGGTTCTGCGGGTAGATCAGCGCCAGCGGCCATAGCGCCGCCACCACCAGGCCCCGGCTGGCCTCGCTCGAAAACCAGCGCTGGCGCAGCAGCAGCAGGCGGCTCTCGCGCAGGAAATAGTGGCTGCAAGCCGCGCCCAGCAAGGCACCCAGGGTGACGCCGGCGGAATTGGTCAACAGGTCCAGGTTGGAGGGGACCCGGGTCGGCAGGTAGGTCTGGCCGGCTTCCATGCAGGCCGACAGCAGCACGCCGGCGGCGATGGCCGGGAC
>JAFAMT010000035.1 GCA_019233085.1 Herbaspirillum sp. | reverse complement strand
GGGCAGGCCGTCGGCGTCATGCTGGGCGCCGCTGCGAGGGTCTACTTGCACTGTCTGCTTTCAGAACTGGGGAATCGCAAAGGGCGCCGGGGCGCCCAAATGAGGCCGATATGCTATCACCGCCCCGTCGTCTGCATACGATAGACCTCCCGCGCCGTGTCGCCAAAGAGCGCTGCGCGCTCCTGCGCGGACAAGGATACGGTGAGGCGCTTGAACGCATTCCACAGGCTGACATAGCCGAACATGCCCTTGTCCACCGGGAAATTGCTCTCGAACATGCAGCGTTGCGGGCCGAACAGGTCGATGCAGGTCTCGATGTAGGGCCGCCAGGCCTGCGCCAGCTGGATCGAATCCGGCGGGGCCGCCTGCAGATGAAAATCCCAGCCACCCACCGCCATGCCCAGCCCGCCCAGCTTGAGCCAGACATTGGGCAAGGCAGCGATGGCCTGCATGCCGCGCTCCCACTCGCGCCGCGCCGCCTCGCGCTGGCCAGCGTAAGGGCCGGCACCCAGCGGGCCGCCGCAGTGATCGAGGACGAAGCGCGTATCCGGGCAAGCCTGGGCCAGCGCCAGCACTTCATCGAGCTGGGTGTGGTAGGCCCAGACGTCCAGCGACAGGTCGTAACGCGCCAGCAGGCGCGCGCCCGCGCGGAACTTGTCCTGCCCCAGCAAGCCCGGCGGCGGCGGCTGCGGATTGCTGCGGATGGACGGATCGGGGTGCCAGGCGGTGGTATTGCGGATGCCGCGCAGGCGGCCGTTGCCGGCCTGCTGCAGGGCTTCCAGCACAGCCTGCACTTCGGCACCCAGCATCAGGTCGGCAAAACCGACGATGGCCGCGCAGGCGCGCACCGGACCGTAAAGCCCGCTGGCCGATTGCGCCGCCACGCCATTGACGAACTCCACCTCGCCCACCGGTTTCATGGCCTGCGGCCCGTCCTGCCGGTACATCGAGCGGCATTGCACGAAGACCGTGTCGGTGATGCGATGGCCGCTGGACAGATCGGCCAGCCACTGCTCGAACAGGTAGCGGTTGCCAGCGCGATCCCACAGGTGGTGGTGGGCGTCGACGATGGGCAGGTCCGGCTCCAGCACCGCTTCCTGCGTCAGGGCCAGCCAGTCCGGGCGCACCTGCAGGTGCGGCGAGGCGGCGGCATCAGCCATGGCGCGGCTCCGGCTGGCCAGGTTGTTCGCAGCCCAGTCGTTTCAGCGCGGCATCGACCCAGCTACGGTCACTGCTGCCGGCCTGGATGGCCGCCATCTGCGCGACTTCGGCATCATTCTTTGCCTTGGCGGCGGCATAGACGGCGGCGATGTCGTCATAGCCCACGCACAGCAAGCCATCGTTGTCGCCCACCACCAGGTCGCCGGGGGCAATCACCATGCCTTCGATGGCGATGGGCACGTTGATCTCGCCGGGGCCGTCCTTGTAGGGGCCGCGATGCGTCACGCCAGCGGCGAACACCGGGAAGCTGCCAGCCTGGATGGCGTCCAGGTCGCGCACCGCGCCGTAGATGACGATGCCGCCCAGGCCGCGCTGGATGGCATGCGCCACCATCAGCTCGCCGATGATGGCATTGGACAGGTCGCCCCCGGCATCGACCACGACGATATCGCCGGGCTCGGCCAGGTCCAGGGCCTTGTGCACCATCAGGTTGTCCCCGGGGCGCGACTTCACCGTGAGGGCCGCGCCGGCCAGCTTGCCGCCGCGATGCAGCGGCCGCAGGCGCGCACCGGCAGCGGTCATGCGTGCCATCGAATCGCTGATGTTGGCCACCGGGATGGCGGCAAAGTTCTTGATATCCTGTTCACTGACCTTGCGCGCGCGCGCAAGGATGCGGAATCCTGCTGACATGGTGTTCTCCCTGCAAGAATAAATAGTGAAAGATTCAGCGCAAGCTGGCGCAGAAGCGCTGGACGCGCACGCAAGCCTCGCGCAGGCGCTCGGTGGAATCGGCATAGGACAGACGGAAGTTCGGCCCCTGGCCGAAGGCGCTGCCATGCACCAGCGCCACGCCCTCGGCCTGCAGCAGGGCCGAGACGAAGTCCTCGTCATTGCCGATGACCTGGCCGTCTTCGGTGCGCTTGCCGATCACGCGTTCGCAGGAGGGGAAGACATAGAAGGCGCCTTCCGGCACCGGGCAATCCAGCCCCTCGGCCTGGTTCAGCAGCGACACCACCAGGTCGCGCCGGCCCTGGAATACCTTGCGGCTTTCATGGATGTAATCCTGCGGACCATTCAGGGCCTCCAGCGCGGCCCATTGCGAGACCGAGCTGGCGCCCGAGGTCAGCTGGCCCTGGATCTTTTCCATGGCCTTGATCAATGCCAGCGGACCGGCCGCATAGCCGATGCGCCAGCCGGTCATGGCATAGGCCTTGGAGACGCCGTTCATGGTCAGGGTGCGCTCGTAGAGTTCGGGCGCGATCTGGGCCGGGGTGGTGAATTCGAAGTCGCCGTAGGTCAGGTGTTCATAGATGTCGTCGGAGAGGATCCAGACCTGCGGATGACGCTTGAGCACCTCGGCCAGCGCCTCGATCTCGGCACGGGTGTAGGCAGCACCGCTGGGGTTGCAGGGCGAGTTGAACATCAGCCACTTGGTGCGCGGAGTGATGGCGGCTTCCAGGGCTTCGGGGCGCAGCTTGTAGCCGGCTTCGCGGGTGGTCTTGGCGTAGACCACGTGGCCGCCGCACAGGGCCACCAGTTCCGGATAGGAGACCCAGTAAGGGGCCGGCACGATCACTTCATCGCCGACGTTGATGCTGGCCATCAGGGCATTGGCAATGACCTGCTTGCCGCCGTTGGAGACGATGGTCTGGGCCACGCTGTAGTCGAGCTGGTTCTCGCGCTTGAACTTGGCGACCACGGCTTCGCGCAGCTCGGTGATGCCGGCCACCGCCGTATAGCGGGTCTCGCCACGGGCGATGGCGGCGTAGGCGGCCTGCTTGATGTTCTCGGGGGTGTCGAAGTCAGGCTGGCCCGAACTGAGGGCGATCACGTTGCGGCCCTGGGCGGCCAGTTCGCGCGCCTTCTGGGTGACGGCGATGGTGGCCGAAGCCTTGATGCGGGAGAGTGAATCGGAAATGAATGCCATGGTGGTCTCGTCTTGTTGATCCCGGATCTCCGGGAAATCTTGGGGGATGCTGCAATCAGGCGTGGCGGATGTCGGCCACGAACTTGCGGGCGCGCTCATGCTGCGGCCGCTCGAAGAAGTCCTGCGGAGTGGCGCGCTCCAGCACCTGACCATCGGCCATGAAGATGAGGCGGTCCGCCACTTCGCGGGCAAAGCCCATCTCGTGGGTGACGCACACCATGGTCATGCCCTCGGCAGCCAGCTGCTTCATCACCTGCAGCACCTCGCCCACCATCTCCGGGTCCAGCGCCGAGGTCGGTTCGTCGAACAGCATCACCGGCGGCTTCATGGCCAGGGCGCGGGCAATCGCCACGCGCTGCTGCTGGCCGCCGGAGAGCTGGCCGGGATAGGACTGCGCCTTGCCGGCCAGACCGACCTTTTCCAGCAGGGCCATGGCGCTGTCGCG
>JAFAMT010000298.1 GCA_019233085.1 Herbaspirillum sp. | reverse complement strand
CGGCGCGAAGTAGGTATCGATGGCCAGCTTCATGCCCTCGGGCGATTCCGCGCCGTAGGCCAGGCCACCGATGGTGGTGCCCTCGCCCACGCCCACGGTGCCGTCCGAACAGTACAGGCGCACCAGCATCAGGGTCTGCCCATTCATCGTCGCCATGGACAATTGATGGGGCCGGATGGTGGGCAGGTCGACCAGGAAGGTCTCGACCCGGTCGATCTTCGCCGGGGCTGCCGCAGGGTGGAGGTGTTGTGTGGGTTCCATGCTTCGCATTGAACACCCGGAAGGGCTTGCATTGCCAACACCAAATACGTCTAGTTTCATACCTTTTGGATATAGTTGTGGCGTAAACCCATGGAAATTGGAGAATTGGACAGGTTCTGTGCCGCAGGGATATGATTTTCGACCATGGACATCCGCCAACTCAAATATTTCGTCGCCGTTGCCAACACCCGCAACTTCACCCGGGCCTCCGAGCAATTGCACATCGCCCAGCCGCCGCTGAGCCGCCAGATCCAGTTGCTGGAGGAGGAGCTGGGCGTGCAGTTACTCTTGCGCAATAGCCGCCCCCTGCGCCTCACCGAGGCCGGCCGCGTGTTCTACGAACAGGCCCTGCAGATCATCAACCGCCTGGAGCAGTTGAAGAACGCCACCCAGCAGATCGGCCTGAACCAGCGCCAGACGCTGTCCATCGGCTTTGTCGCCTCGACGCTCTACGGCGGCCTGCCCATGCTGGTGCGCAAGTTGCGCCAGCACTATCCGGAGGTGGACATCCAGCTGGTGGAGCTGACCTCGATGCAGCAGTTCGCGGCCCTCAAGTCGGGCCGCATCGACGTCGGTTTCGGCCGCATCCGCAGCAACGACGCCACCGTGGCGCGCATCGTGCTGCGTGAGGAGAAGCTGGTGCTGGCCATCCCGCCGGGCTTTGCGCTGGCCGCCAGCGACCAGCGCGTGAGCCTCAAGGAAGTGCATGGGCAAAAGCTGATCGTCTATCCCAAGGAACCGCGCCCCAGCTTTGCCGACCATATCCTGAGCCTGCTCAACGACCAGGACATCCACCCTGCCGAAGTGCATGAAGTGCGCGAGATCCAGACCGCCCTGGGCCTGGTGGCGGCCGAAGCCGGACTGTGCCTGATCCCGGCCTCGGCACGCCTGCGCAATGACCTGCACTACCGCCTCATCGATGATGCCCGCGCCACCTCGCCCATCATCCTGACCCACCGCATCAACGACAACGCCTGGTACATCGAGGCCGTCAAGCAACTGGTGGCCGACATGTACGCCGAGCATCCGGCCTGGCTGGACATCGATACCAGCTCCTTCCCGGCGACCGGCTTTCCCAGCCCCCGGCGCGATGGCTGAAGCGCACGCGTGTTGACAGCGTCGCGAACGGCAGCCTACACTAATTTGTGCGAATAAAGAATTAATGTTCGTTTATCGAACAATCAAAAAGAAGACGTAGCAACCGCATTTCGAGACACACCCCACAACGACAACGGAGCAAACATCATGCTGTTCATGGTTCAGATGCAGGTCAATATTCCCGCCTCGGTCGACAAGGCTGTCGCCGACGCCCTCAAGAAGGACGAGAAGGAAATGTCGCAGAAGCTGCAGCGCGAAGGCAAATGGCGCGACCTCTGGCGCGTGGTCGGCCAGTACGCCAACGTGAGCATCTTCAATGTCTCGGGCAATGACGAGCTGCACACGATCCTGTCGAACCTGCCGCTCTACCCGTTCATGACGATCTCGGTCACGCCGCTGACCCAGCATCCCTCGGCCATCGCCCAGATCGGCTGATCCGGCCACCCTCTTCCGACTCATTTTCCGCTTCAACCAGGCGCCTGCCGGCCAGATGCCAGCGGGTGCGACAAGGATTTATCCATGCCATTCGCCCATCTCAACGGCATCCAGCTGCACTATCAACTTGACGGCGATGCGTCCCTGCCGGTGCTGGTGTTGTCCAATTCACTGGGGACGTCGCTGGCCATGTGGGATCCGCAGATCCCCGAGCTGAGCCGGCATTTCCGCGTGCTGCGCTATGACACGCGCGGCCACGGCCAGTCCGGCGCCACGCCCGGCCCCTATAGCATCGCGCAGCTGGGCGGCGACGTGATCGCCCTGCTGGACCAGCTGGGCATCGAGCGCGCGCACTTCTGCGGCCTGTCCATGGGCGGCAGTACCTTCATGTGGCTGGCGGTGCATCATCCGCAGCGCGTCGACAAGCTCATCCTCTGCAATACCGGCGCCAAGATAGGCACGGCCGAGGCCTGGAACAGCCGTATCGATACGGTCCGCAAGGAGGGATTGGGCGCGATTGCCAGCGCCGTGGTCTCGCGCTGGCTGACGCCGGAATATGCCGAAAACAATCCGCAGCAGGTGCAGGCCCTGACCGCGATGTTGCTGGCCACGCCCGCCGAAGGCTATGCCGGCGCCTGTGCCGCCGTGCGCGACAACGACCTGCGTGAAGCCATTGCCGGCATCCGCGCACCGACCCTGGTGATCGCCGGCAGCGGCGACGTCCCTACGCCACCGGCAGACGCCCAGTTCATGCGCACCACCATTCCCGGTGCGCTGTATGTGGAATTCGACGCGGCGCATATCTCCAACCAGCAGCAACCCAAGGCGTTCACGCAGGCGCTGGTGCAGTTCCTGACGCAGTGATGCGGTAATGCCGTAATCCGATGACCAGAGGACGCGCCGACATGCCGGCGCGCCCCTGTCCTCTCCCCTACGCCGCAGCGCGCCGCTGCAACACCCCGATGGGAGGCGCCCAGCGGGCGTCGCGCGGTTTCTTGGAGGTCACCAGGGTGATATCGGCCGGCTCGAACACCTCGACGTTGTGGGTGATCGGCGTGGTCAGCACGTACTGGGCACGGGTCGACTTGAGGAAGTTGCTGACCAGTTGGATGTTGCGCACATCCAGGTGGGCGAAGGGTTCGTCGATGAAGACGAAGCCGCCGGGCATGTCGTCGTCCTTGAGCAAACCCACCAGCAGGATCAGCGACTTGATCACCTGCTGGCCACCGGAGGCTTCACCGTCATTGAGGCCGATCTCGCCCTTGCCATCGAAGTTGAAGCTGACCTTCAGCTCGGCCTGGCGCAGGGTGGTGTCATCGTTTTCCAGGTGCGGCAGGTCGGCGCTGACCACCACGCCGGCCAGCGCGCCGAGGTCGACGATGTTGCGGCGATAGCGCCGCACCGTGGCGCGCAGCACGTCGATGTAGCGCTCGCGGGCATTGCCCACCGCCTCTTCCGCGGCCGAATTGCTGGCCTTGCGCGAATCCAGTTCATTGCGCTGGTTGCCCACGGTGCCCTGCATGATCAGGTGCTTGTCTTCGACGCTGGGGTCCTTCTCCCAGTTGCCGCTCTCCAGCTCATGCTCGACTGCCCCCATGCGCAGTTCAGCCTGCTTGGCATTGGTGTATTTCTCGTAGAGCGATTGCAGGGCCTCGCCAGCAATCCAGCGCTGCGGGAAGCGCGCCTTCTGCGCCCGCGACGCCAGCGCACGGGCGCGCTGTTCGTCGTGGCGGGTACGCCATTCGCGTTCCTGACCGGCCAGGTCGCCTTCGGTCTCGCGCAGGCGGCGTTGCAGGACAGCGTGCTTGCCGTCGATCGTGGTACGGGCGGCGATGGCCTCCCCATGTTCGGCATCGAGCCGGCTCCAGCGCTCGCTGGCGGCCACGCGGGCTTGCCTCAGGGCCGGCAGCTGGCGTCGCGCTTCTTCGAATTCCTCGCTGCGGCGGGCCAACTCTTCGATGGCAAGATGGCCTTCGCTGGCCTTCCTGGCGGCCTCCAGCTGGCGCTTGATGTCGTTCTGCTGCAGCACCACGTCGGTCAGTTGCTCGTCCAGCGTGGCCAGGCGCTTCTGGATCGAGGCCTGGCGCGAGGCCAGTGCGGCGGCACCAAACTGGTAGTCGCCCGGGTCGCTCCAGACACTGCGTCCGCCGCGACCATCGCGCCAATAGGCCTGCGGGGTGATCCACTCGCCACCCTGGCGCGCACCCTCGACGGTGTCGGCCACGCGGCTGATCTGGGCCAACTGGCGCAACAGCCAGGACGGCGCCTTGGCCGAGAAGCGCAGCACCGCCAGCAGGCTGTCGGCCGGCGGCTGGGCCGGCGCGGCAGCGACATCGGAAACCACGTAGTGGCGATAGCGTTCGCGCTCGGCCAGGGCCATGGCCTGTGCCTCGTCCTTGCCGTCTTCCAGCACCACCACCCAGCGCGAGGCGCGCAGCACGCCTTCGGCAGCGGCACGCCAGTGGTCGTCGGTGATCTCGATCAGGTCGGCCAGGATGTGATGGTCGATGCCGGCCTGGCGCAGGGCGCGCGAGAACTGCTGCACCTCGCCCGGCTTGGGGGCCTGGCGCTGGCCGGTCAACCGGTCCAGCGCGCCCTGGGCATCCTTGCGCTGGCTCTCCAGCGTGCGCCAGCGATCATTGAGTTCGTTCTTCTGCTGCTCCAGTTCGGACACGCGCGCCATCAGCTGCGCGGAGTCGCCCTCCACCGCCGACAGCGCCTGCAGTTCGTCGGCCTGGCGTACCAGCGCCTCGACCGGCTTTTCGGCATCGCGCGCCTTTTGCTGGGCGCTATGTGCGTCGTTCTTTTCCTGCTCCAGGGTGATGACCCTGTCGCGGGCTTGCTGCTGCTGTTGCACCAGCTGAGCCAACTGCAGGCCATCGCCGGCACGCTGGCGTCGCTGCGCATTGTGATGCAGGCGCTGGCGGTGCAGTTCGCGCAGGCGGGTGGCCGTGCCCTGGCGCTCTTCGTGCCAGCGCAAGACCGGAATGACCTCGCTGGCCAGGATCTCGCGCTCGCGCAGCTTGCCCTGGTATTGGCGATACAGGTTCACGCGGCTGTCGAGCTGCGCCAGTTGCGCCTGGCTATGCGCCAGTTCCTGCTCGGCCAGCACTACCTCGGCGGCCAGGTCGCGCTGGTGGCGACGGGCTTCTTCGTAACGGTCCAGCACTTCCTGGTCACCGAAGACTTCGAAGACCAGGCGCAGCAATTCCTTGGGCGAGAATTCGCACAGGCGGTCGGTCTGGCCCTGCTCCAGCGCCAGCACGCGGGCGATCGCGCGCGACAGGCCGGCGCCTTCCAGGCGCCGACGCCAATGCTCCGCGCCCAGCCATTCCTTCTCCGGGGTCTGGGCCAGGGTTTCGATGGAGACGTCGCCATCGCTCATGCAATAGCGCCGCTGCCAGTCACCGCCATTGCGCTCGATGCGGCAGGCCAGGGTCACCTGGTCGGCATAGAGCAGGTTGCGGGCGAAGGGGCGGGTCGAGGTCTGGCGGCCGTGCGGACGGTTGTCCACCGTGGCGCGCAGCCAGGTGGTGTCGGCATTGGCGTGGCGGGCGTATGTCTTGTAGCTGCGGCCGCCCGAGCATTCCAGGCCCAGCAGCGTGCGCATGGCATCGAGCAGCGTGGTCTTGCCCGAGCCGTTGGGGCCGGCAATGGTGATGATGGAGCCGTCCAGCGGCATGGTCAGGCGCTGGCAGTAGTCCCACTGCAGCAGTTCAAGGGATTGCAGGTGGAACATCAGGCGTCTTCCTCAGGATCTTGTTGCGGCGCTGGCATCGACTCGGCCAGTGGCTCGGCAGGCGGCTCGGCAGGTGTGGCCACTTCGGCCTGCGCTTCGCGGGTACTGGCGCGCGCCAGCACATCACCCAGCGCACCATCGAGGATGCGCGGGGCCAGGGCGTCGTAGTCCAGCAGCAGGTCCAGCAGCGGTCCTTCGGCGATATCGTCGCCGCGGCGCACGATGAAGCCATGCGCCTCCAGGCGCCGCAGATTGCCATCCAGGCGCATCTTCTTGCCCAGCTGCGTACCGAAGTCGGCCAGCAGGGATTTATAGGACACCACCGGGCTCACCGCCGCGGCGCTGGGCATGGGTTTTTCCTTGTTGAACATTTCTTCCTGTTGCTCGCCCTCCACGCTGGCGCGCGCGGACTGACGCTCGCGCTTGGGCAGCACGATCAGCGACCACAGCACCACCAGCAGCGAGATGGCATCGCGCGGCAGGTCGATATTGTTGTTGGCATCCATGCCGGCCTCGCCGAAGACCACGCCCTCGGCACCGCGCACCAGTGCCACGCTGATATGGTCGGCGTGGATGTTGTCCACCAGGCGCAGGCCCACCTGGGCCAGGCGGTCCTGCAGCACTTGCCACAGGTCGGCATCGATCAGGGCGCGACGCACGCGCGGATGCTTGCGCGGCAGCCAGCGGCGCGCCAGCAGTTCGGCGGCCAGCAGGCCGGCCTCGTCGGGGGTATCACTCATGGTTTTTTTCTTGGGAAGACTCGGGATGGATGGCCCCGGCGCTCATGGCGAGCACATCGGGGTCATCGATTTTTTCGATCACGGGCAGGAAGCCGGCCTGCCACGGCAAGCGCGCCAGGTCGCCGGTCTGGCCCTGCAACGTGCGGGCCTGGCGGTCGCCCAGCAGCGGCAGCAACTGCATGCGATAGGCCGCCTTGCCGAAGCTGCCGCCCAGCACCACATCGGCCAGCGGCTGCGCGGTAACTGTTTCGGCACCGGCCGAGGTCAGCTCGGGCAGTTGTGCCAGCTGTGTCAGTTGGCTGATCAGCTCGCCCAGCTCCACCGGCATGCGCAGGGTTTCCAGCTCGCCGGCCACGGCCTGGGCCGGTGGCGGCAAGCCCTGGGTGCGCTGCAGGTCGGGGCGGTCGCGTTCGAATTCGCCCTCGGCCACGTCCACCATTTCA
>JAFAMT010000025.1 GCA_019233085.1 Herbaspirillum sp. | reverse complement strand
CACGTCGGTGCCGCCATCGGCCAGGCCGATCACCTGGGCCTTGGAGGCCTGCGCCTGCAGCAGGAAGGACGAGAAGTCCGAGGCGTTGAGCGGGTGGCGCACCGAGCCCACCACCGTGCCGCCATTGGCCTTGACCACGTCGGACGCGTCCTTTTCCAGCGAGTGGCCGAAGGCGTAGTCCACCGTCACGAAATACCAGGACTTGTTGCCCAGCTTGGTCAGCGCAGCGGCCGCGCCGGCGGCTTGCGAATAGGTGTCGAACATCCAGTGGAAGCCATTGGCGGCGCATTCGGCGGTGGTCAGGGCGCCGGTGGCCGGGCCGCTGTACATGGCGATGCCACCCTTTTCCTTGATCAGTTTCTGCACCGCCAGCGCCACCGAGGAATTGGTCAGGTCGGCGATGGCCTCGACCTTGTCCCGGTCCAGCCATTCACGGGCGCGGGTGACGCCCACGTCGGGCTTGTTCTGGTTGTCGGCCGAGAGGATCTCGATCTTCATGCCCTTGCATTCATTCTTGAGGCAGTCTTCCACCGCCATCTTGGCCGCTACTACCGAACCTTGCCCGCCCATGGCGGAATACGGGCCGGACATATCGGTGAGCACGCCGATCTTGACGGTGTTGGCGTCTTGCGCCAGCGCCGGGGAGGTCGCGCCGGCGAGGGAAAACGTACAGGCTACGGCAGCGGCCGTGAAGGAACGGCCGATTGCGTTCTTGCGCATCATGTCTCCTAGATATTGTGATTGTTGTCGGCCACGCCCGCGTTACGTCGACGCCAGGTCTTGCCGCTGTCCTCCCGCCGCTGCGGCGCCTGACTCATTGCTGCATGTCATCCCGGCGCTGCTACGGCATTGCTATTCTGCATGTGCGTAATTAGCGCTACAATAACCAGAAACCCAAAACGATTTTGCATCAATGCAAAACACCCCATGGAGACCGCATGCTGGACTGGGACAATCTCAGGATATTCCTCGAACTCACCCGCAGCCAGGGCCTGGTGGATGCCGCCAAGAAACTGGGCATCGACCACTCCACCGTCTCGCGTCGCATGAAGCGTTTCGAGGAACAGGTGGGCAGCCAGCTGTTCGACCGCAACAACCACGGCTACAAGCTCACCGCCGATGGCTATCGCCTGGTCGAATATGCCGAGCAGGTCGAAAGCACCCTCTACGCCGCCACCGAGGAACTGGGTGGCCACAACAGCAAGCTCTCGGGACAGGTCAGGCTGGGGGCCACCGAAGGCTTCGGCACCTTCGTACTGGCGCCTCACATCGCCCATTTCTGTGCCGGCAATCCGCATATCACGGTAGACATGCTGCCCATGCCGCGCTTCGTGAACCTCTCCAAGCACGAGGCCGACATCAGCGTGTCGATCGAACGGCCGCTGTCGGGTAATTACGTGGTCACAAAACTGTCCGACTATGTCCTGAAGCTTTATGCTTCACGTGAATACCTGGCCAGCCACCCGCCCATTCACACCTTGGCCGACCTGGCGCAGCATCACTTCATCGGCTACATCGATGATCTGGTCTTCAGCGAGGAATTGCGCTACAAGGATACGGTGGCGCCCGATTCCTTCCGGGCCTTCCGCAGCACCAGCGTGGTGGCCCAGTACACGGCGGCCTGCGCCGGCCGTGCCCTGGCCATCCTGCCCTGCTTCCTGGCGCAGCAATCGGAGCAGCTGGTGCCGGTGCTGGAAGACGAGGTTGCCATCACCCGCACCTTCTGGCTGGTGGCTGCCAGCGAACAACGCCATGTGGCGCGGGTCTCGGCCCTGTGGCGTTACCTGCGCGAATGCGTGGAAGCCAACCGCGACTTCCTGATGGGCCGGTCGCGGCAGATGCGCTGGCTGGACTGATGGCTGCGCGCGACCACGCCAGCCCAGGCAAGAGCAAGACATACGTTCCAACCCGGCCGCAAGGCGCTCCCCCTACGGCGCCGCCCGGCCCTATCCCAAGGAGATGACGATGGCTGCAAAGAAGATCCTGTTGTTGACCGGTGATTTCGCCGAGGACTACGAAACCATGGTGCCGTTCCAGGCGCTGCAGATGGTGGGCCATACGGTGCATGCGGTGTGCCCCGGCAAGAAGGCCGGCGACAAGGTCAAGACCGCCATCCACGACTTCGAAGGCGACCAGACCTATACCGAAAAGCCGGGCCACCAGTTCGCCCTCAATGCCAGCTTCGACGACGTCAGCGCGGCAGCCTATGATGCGCTGGTGGTGGCCGGTGGCCGCGCCCCCGAATACCTGCGCCTCAATCCCAAGGTGATCGAACTGGTGCAAGCCTTCGCCAAGGCCGACAAGCCCATCGCGGCAGTCTGCCATGGTCCCCAGGTGCTGGCGGCAGCCGGCGTGCTGGAGGGCAAGAAGGTCTCGGCCTATCCGGCCTGCGCACCGGAAGTGAAACTGGCCGGCGGCCACTATGCCGACATCGCGGTGGATGCCGCCGTCACCGATGGCAAGCTGGTCACCGCCCCGGCCTGGCCGGCCCATCCGGCCTGGCTGGCGCAGTTCCTGCAGGTGCTGGGCACGCGTATCGAGCTGTGATCGTCGTTCGCGTATAGCAACATGAAGCGCATCCCCACGGGGTGCGCTTTTTTATTCCTGCAGCCTCGCAAGGCAGCAGGGTTTCCGTGAAGCAGGTTTCAGATTCCTTTCGGCAACATGTGGCCACTTCCGCCGGCGGCGCCCGCCAGCCGCTAGAATCGCGCTATCCCGCCATTTTTCGGCGCCCCCACAATATGCGCGAAGATGATCCGTCTTCAGGGCATGCAGCCGATAACCAACTCCCAGGCAATGAGCGACCAGGACCGCGAGATCACCGCCACCGTATTGCGCGAGCGATCGCGCCTGGGCGGCTTCATCCGCCGCCGGGTGGCCGATGCCGGCGAGGCCGAGGACATCCTGCAGGAAGTGTTCTATGAATTCGTCCAGGCCTACCGCCTGCCCGAACCCATCGAGCAGGTCAGCGCCTGGCTGTTCAGGGTAGCGCGCAACCGCATCATCGACCGCTTCCGCAAGAAGAAGGAGGAACCGCTGGCCGAGGCCAGCGATGCCGACGACTTCGACGGCGCCGACAGCGCCTGGCGGCTGGACCTGGTCTTGCCGGCCAGCGCCGATGGTCCCGAGGCCGCCTACGTGCGGGCGACCCTGCTAGAGGCGCTGCAAGCGGCCCTGGACGAATTGCCCGAGGCCCAGCGCGCGGTCTTCATCGCGCATGAACTCGATGGCAAGAGCTTCAAGGAAATGGCTGCGGCCAGCGGCACCAGCCTCAATACCCTACTGGCGCGCAAGCGCTATGCCGTCCTGCATCTGCGCGAGCGCCTGCAGGCGATTTATGACGAATTGGAGATGGAATGATGGATCAGGATCAAATGGACAATCAGCAACGCCCGCGCTGCGGCGCTGGCTCGCGCTGGTGGGTGCTCAAGATGGCGGTGGTGATACTGGTGTGCGTGCCCCTGCTGGGCGCGGTGGTCATGTACCTGTGGAACTGGGTGATGCCGCCGATCTTCCCGGGCGTTGCCGAAATCGGCTTCTGGCGTGCGCTGGGCTTGCTGGTGTTGTGCCGTATCCTGTTCGGCGGTTTCCGGGGCCGGCATGGCGGCTGGCGCGAGAAGCGCCGCCTGATGCGCGCGCGCTGGCAGGCCATGACGCCCGAGGAGCGCGAGCGCTGCCATGCACGCATGGGCCGCTTCGGCCGCGGCCGCGAGCAGGAATGAGCATGCCGGCCACGTCTTCCACCAAGGCCAGCGACTGCAGGCAAGCCCCTGGCGTGATCGTGCCGGTGGTCAACCTCGGGCGCTGCGAAGGCAAGGCCGACTGCGTGGCGGTCTGCCCCGAGAATGTATTCGAAGTGCGCCGCATCGACGAGAGCGACTTCGCCACCCTGGGCTGGCTGGGCAGGTTCAAGCTGCGCGTGCACGGCATGCAGGTCGCCTATACCCCGAACGCCGATGCCTGCCGTGGCTGCGGCCTGTGCGTGCAAGCCTGCCCGGAACGCGCCATCACGCTGGCACGGCGCTGACCTTCCCCCACCATGGCCCCTGCCAGGAGGGGGCCAGCCGGCATCCTCCCTCAAGGAGTTCCCATGAAGCTGATTGCTCCCTCACGTCTGCGTCGCGTCGTCGTGGCCGGTGCCAACAGTGCCACCGCCCGCCTCTTGCTGCTCTTGCTGCGCGACTCCGGTGTGCATGCCACGGCGCTGGTACGCCAGGCGGCTCCCCTGGTGGCCGACGACATCATCAGCGACTGGACCACCAATGCGCGCAGCGCCGAGGCCATCGCCGCCGCCGATGCGGTGGTGCTGCTGACCGGCGTCTGTGGCGCCAGCCACTGGGAGCACTACCAGCAAGGCATGGTCGATACCGCCCGCCAGGTGGCGCAGGCAGTGGGAGAACGGGCTACCCGGGTGGTGTATTTTTCATCGCTGGCAGCCGATGCCGCGTCGGAGAACTGGTACCTGCGCGCCAAGGGCCTGGCCGAAGCCGCCTTGCAAGCGCTGCCGGGCAGCGTGATCTTCCGCCTGGGCCCGGTGGTGCGCGGCAGCCCGCAACCGCTGCCATTCGAGCAGGCCTTGCTGCAACCGGGACCGGCCGCACCGGTGATCCTCTATGGTGACCAGGAGCGCAGCTGCGGTCCGATCAACCTGGGTGACGTGGCCACCATCGCCGAAGCCGCGGCACTGGGGGCAGGTACGCCTGGACTGTATGAACTGGGCGGCCCCGAAGAGCACAGCCTGGCGCAACTGGCCCGGCTGGCCAATGGTGGCGACGTCCCCTTGCAGCGGGCATCCTTGCAGGCGCTCCCCTGCGAGGCGCTGCAGCGCGCGGTGGGCGACCTGCTGGCACGCATTGCCGCACCGCGCGATGCCAGGGCCAGCCTGGAGACGGCGGCGCACTTCGGCTTGCGGCTTACCCCGCTGTCGCTGGCCTGGCCGCTGGACGCGGTCGAGGCCTGAGCGGCTCAGGGCGCACAGCCAGTGTCATTTGCCGGAGCGGGTCCAGGCCGGCACGTCCTTTTGCAGGAAGGCCCGCAAGCCCTCACGCCCCTCCTCGGAAGCGCGCAGGTCGGCGATCACCCCGGCGGTATAGTCGGCCAGTTCCGGCGTGACCCGCAGCGGATTGGCCACCCGCACCAGCTGCTTGGCCGCGCGCATGGCGTGCGGTCCGTTGCCCAGCAGGGTATCGACGATCTGCATGACCTTCACCTCCAGCTCGGCTGGCGACACCACTTCATGCACCAGGCCGATGGCGGCGGCCCGCACGGCCGAGAAGCGCTCGCCCGAGACGAAATAGCGGCGCGCCTGCGACACCCCCATCTTGGCGATCACGTACGGGCTGATGGCAGCCGGCGCCAGGCCCAGCTTGACCTCGGAGAGCGCAAAGAAAGCCGTCTCTGAGGCCACTGCAATATCGCAGCACGACACCAGGCCCACGCCGCCTCCCATCACCGCACCCTGCACCTTGGCCACGGTAGGCGCTGAAAAACCATTGAGTGTTTCCATCAACTTGGCCAACTGGCGGGCATCGCGCAGGTTGTCTTCGCGCGAGGCATCGGCCATGCGCCGCATCCACGCCAGGTCGGCGCCGGCCGAGAAGGATTTGCCGGTCGAGGCCAGCAGCAGCACACGGGTGCGTGGATCCTGGCCGGCCTCGGTGATCAGGCCGATCAGGTGGGCAATCAACTGGTCGTCGAAGGCGTTGTGGATGTCAGGCCGGTTCAGCGTGATGGTGGCCACGCCACGGCTATCGATATCGAGATGGGCTGCGGCTGTCATGTGTACTCCTCTTGTCATCTGTTGATGCACCGGTCCGGGACGGTGTTTCTGTCGAGCATAACTCAAAAACTCCTGCAGGACTGTTGGGGGGAGGACAAAGGCAGATCAGCCCTGGCGGGATCTTGTGCGCCATATCAAGCTGCCGCGGCAAAGGGCCGGCGCGGGGAGGAGCGACGCGGCCCATCCATGAGTATCGCTAATTGATTTATGAAATCAAATCACTTTTTTTCATAGATTAGTCCCTCTAGAATCCATTTCGAACATCGTCAATGTCGAGCCCGCCCAAGCAAGCTGCCAGCAAGAACAGCAGACGCCGGCTTGACCTCGGAAATCTGGGTAAGGAGCATCATGAATAAAGAATTCACATTTGCCATCAAGTGCATCCGTTTCGACGAAGACTATCGTCCCTCGGAAAATACGCGCATCACCACCAACTTCGCCAATCTGGCCCGCGGGGCCAGCCGCCAGGAAAACCTGCGCAATACCTTCAGGATGATCGACAACCGGTTCAATGCCCTGGCGCATTGGGACAATCCCACCGGCGACCGTTACCGGCTCCAGCTGGAGATCGTCTCGGTGGGGACGAATATCGATGGCGCAAGCACCGGCTGCGCCCTGCCCCTGATCGAGCTGCTCAAGACCACCATCATCGATGGCCGCACCGGTGAGCGCATCGACGGCATCGTGGGGAACAACCTGTCGTCCTACGTACGCGATTACGACTTCAGCGTCGTCCTGCTGGAGCGCAACAAGAACCAGCCGCAATTCAGCGCGCCGGAGGATTTTGGCGACCTGCACGGCAAGCTGTTCCAGTCCTTCGTCAATTCGCAGGCCTACAAGACCCATTTCAAGAAGCCGCCCGTGATCTGCCTGAGCGTCTCCAGCAGCAAGACTTATGAGCGCACCGAAAACCGGCATCCGGTATTGGGTGTGGAATACGTGCAGGACGCCTATTCCCTCACCGATGAGTACTTCAGGAAGATGGGCTTGCAGGTGCGCTATTTCATGCCGCCCAATAGCGCCGCACCCCTGGCCTTCTATTTCTACGGTGATCTGCTGGGTGACTACACCAACCTGGAACTGATCAGCACCATCAGCACGATGGATACCTTCCAGAAGATCTATCGGCCCGAGATCTACAACGCCAATTCCGCCGCCGGCAAATCCTATCAACCCAGCCTGCAGCACCAGGACTACTCACTGACGCGCATCGTCTACGACCGCGAGGAGCGTAGCCGGCTGGCCGTCGAGCAGGGCCGGTTCGCCGAGGAGCACTTCATCAAGCCTTACCAGGCGGTACTGGCGCAATGGTCCGCCCATGCCGCTCATTGATCAATCCCACCCACCAGGTCATCTATTGTGAAAAAACTCTTACCCACGTCGACTGCCGGCAGCCTGCCCAAACCTACCTGGCTGGCCGAACCCGAGAAACTCTGGTCCCCCTGGAAACTGCAGGCTGACGAACTGCGCGACGGCAAGCAGGATGCCTTGCGCCTGGCATTGCAGGAGCAGCAGCACGCCGGCATCGACATCGTCAGCGATGGCGAGCAGACGCGCCAGCATTTCGTGACGACCTTCATCGAGCATCTGGATGGTGTCGATTTCGCCAAGCGCGAGACCGTCAGGATCCGCGATCGCTACGATGCGAGCGTGCCGACCGTGGTGGGCGCCGTGTCGCGCCAGAAGCCGGTCTTTGTCGACGATGCCAGGTTCCTGCGCCAGCAGACCAGCCAGCCCATCAAATGGGCGCTGCCCGGCCCCATGACCATGATCGATACGCTCTATGACGCCCATTACAAGAGCCGCGAAAAGCTGGCCTGGGAATTCGCCAAGATCCTCAACCAGGAAGCCCGCGAGCTGGAGGCGGCCGGGGTCGACATCATCCAGTTTGACGAACCGGCCTTCAATGTCTTCTTCGATGAGGTCAATGACTGGGGCGTGGCCACCCTGGAGCGGGCCATTGAAGGCCTGAAGTGCGAAACGGCCGTGCATATCTGCTATGGCTATGGCATCAAGGCCAATACGGACTGGAAGAAGACGCTGGGTTCGGAATGGCGTCAATATGAAGAAGCCTTCCCCAGGCTGCAGCAGTCCGGCATCGATATCGTCTCGCTGGAATGCCACAACTCACGTGTTCCCATGGACCTGATCGAACTCATCCGGGGCAAGAAGGTGATGGTCGGGGCCATCGACGTGGCCAACCATACCGTCGAGACGCCCGAGGAAGTCGCCGACACCTTGCGCAAGGCATTGCAGTTTGTCGATGCCGACAAGCTCTACCCTTGCACCAACTGCGGCATGGCGCCCTTGCCGCGTGGCGTGGCCAGGGGCAAGCTGCATGCATTGAGTGCCGGGGCGGAAATCGTTCGTCGTGAGTTGGTGAATTCGCGTTGATTTGGGTGACTTGGGAGCTGCCAAACTAAAAAGCCCGCTTGCGCGGGCTTTCGGTTCACTTGCTTGGCTTGGATTGCCTTCGGTGCGCGTTCCACCGCCCTCTAACGCTCGCTGCGCGAGCGAGGGATTCGCCCACGTGCCGCGGGCCCGGTTTCGCTTGCAAGCGAAACCTTTCGAATCCCCCCGCGATGTGCTCAAGCACATCGCTAGGTGCCGCCAAACAAAAAAAGCCCGCTTGCGCGGGCTTCGATTGAATGGGTTAGCTTGGATTGCCTTCGGTGCGCGTTCCACCGCCCTCTAACGCTCGCTGCGCGAGCGAGGGATTCGCCCACGTGCCGCGGGCCCGGTTTCGCTTGCAAGCGAAACCTTTCGAATCCCCCCCGCGATGTGCTCAGCACATCGCTAGGTGCCGCCAAACAAAAAAGCCCGCTTGCGCGGGCTTTTTTATTTGGCGTCCCCTGGGGGATTCGAACCCCCGTACTCACCGTGAAAGGGTGATGTCCTAGGCCTCTAGACGAAGGGGACAAAACGGTTACAACAACAAACTTCCTCGAATCAGCTCTTCCACTGATTCACCCCACATATCCATGTGGGTCGCTGGTGGAGGTAAGCGGGATCGAACCGCTGACCTCTTGCATGCCATGCAAGCGCTCTCCCAGCTGAGCTATACCCCCTGCGAAAGGAAAAGTCCCAAACT
>JAFAMT010000164.1 GCA_019233085.1 Herbaspirillum sp. | reverse complement strand
GAGGTGCGCGTGGTGATCGGCCCCAACGGCGCCGGCAAGACCACCGTGCTGGACCTGATCTGCGGCAAGACCCGCGCCACCTCCGGCAGCATCAAGTTCAACAGCCATGAGCTGACCAAGATGAGCGAGCACGCCATCGTGCGGGCGGGGGTGGGGCGCAAGTTCCAGACGCCGTCCATCTACGAAAACCTGTCCGTCTTCGAGAATCTGGAAATGTCCTTCCCGCGTGGCCGCAAGGTGTTCGGCGCGCTCACCTTCCAGCGTTCGCCGGACGTGGTGGCGCGGGTGGAGGCGGTGGCCGCCGAGATCTTCCTCGACCAGCACCTGCACACCCAGGCCGACCTGCTCTCGCACGGCCAGAAGCAGTGGCTGGAGATCGGCATGCTGTTGATGCAGGAGCCGGAACTGCTGATGCTGGACGAACCGGTGGCCGGCATGAGCGTGTCCGAGCGCGAAAAGACCGCCGAACTGCTGGGCCGCATCAGCCAGGGCCGCTCGGTGGTGGTGATCGAGCACGACATGGATTTCGTCAAGAGCATCGCCCACAAGGTCACCGTGCTGCACCAGGGCAAGATCCTGGCCGAAGGCAGCATGGAGAAGGTGCAATCCGATCCCAAGGTGATCGATGTCTATCTCGGTCACTGAACGCCTACCCAACCCGGAGCCTGCCATGTTCACTGTCTCGCAACTCGCCTCCGGCTACGGCCAGAGCAAGGTCATCCACGACGTCAACCTGTCGGTGGCCAAGGAAGAAATCGTCGCCGTCATGGGCCGCAACGGCATGGGCAAGACCACGCTGTTCAAGACCCTGATGGGCATCCTGCCGCTGCGCGGCGGCAGCATCAGCATCGATGGCGTCGAACTGGGCGCCCTGGAAAGCCACCAGCGCGTGGAGCGCGGCGTGGCCTACGTGCCGCAGGGGCGGATGATCTTTTCGCACATGACGGTGCTGGAAAACATCCAGACCGGCTTGCCAGCCTCGGCCCGGGGCAAGGTGCCCGACGAGCTGTATTCGCTCTTCCCGGTGCTCTACGACATGCGCACCCGCAAGGGCGGCAACCTCTCCGGCGGCCAGCAGCAGCAATTGGCCATTGCGCGGGCGCTGGCCACCAATCCCCGGGTGCTGTTGCTGGACGAGCCCACGGAGGGTATCCAGCCTTCCATCATCAAGGACATCGCCAGAAGCTTGAAGGAGATCCGCAAGATCCGCGCGCTCACCATCATCGTCTCGGAGCAGGTGTTGAGCTTCACGCTGGAGATCGCCGATCGTTTCCTGGTGATCGACAAGGGACGCTTCGTCTATGAGGACACGCGTGCCAATGTCGATGCACCCACCATCAGCAAGTACCTGTCGGTCTAAGTCAAACGTTTTATCAAAGGAGCTAGCCCATGAGACACGGAGACATTTCAAGCAGTAAGGACGCCGTCGGCGTGGCGGTGGTCAACTACAAGATGCCGCGCCTGCATACGCGCGGCGAGGTCCTGGAAAACGCCAGGAAGATCGCCGCCATGCTGGTGGGCATGAAGCAGGGCCTGCCGGGGCTGGACCTGGTGGTGTTCCCCGAGTATTCGACCCACGGCATCATGTATGACCGGGCCGAGATGTTCGAGACCGCCGCCACCATCCCGGGCGAGGAGACCGCGATCTTTTCGGAGGCCTGCCGCATCGCCGGTGTCTGGGGCGTGTTTTCGATCACCGGCGAGCGCCATGAAGAGCATCCGCGCAAGGTACCGTACAACACGCTCATCCTCATCAACGACCAGGGCGAGATCGTGCAGAAGTACCGCAAGATCATGCCCTGGACGCCTATCGAGGGCTGGTATCCGGGTGATACCACCTATGTCTGCGACGGCCCCAAGGGCCTGAAGGTGAGCCTGATCATCTGCGACGACGGCAACTATCCCGAGATCTGGCGCGATTGCGCCATGAAGGGCGCGGAACTGGTGGTGCGCTGCCAGGGCTACATGTACCCGGCCAAGGAACAGCAGATCATGGTCTCCAAGACCATGGCCTGGATGAACAACGTCTACGTGGCGGTAGCCAATGCGGCCGGCTTCGACGGCGTGTACTCCTACTTCGGCCACTCGGCCATCGTCGGTTTCGATGGTCGCACGCTGGGCGAATGCGGCACCGAGGAAATGGGCATCCAGTATGCCGAGCTGTCCATCGGCGCCATCCGCGATGCGCGTCGTAACTGGCAATCGCAGAACCACCTCTACAAGCTGCTGCACCGGGGCTATACCGGCAAGATCAATTCGGGCGAATCGCCGGCGGGCGTGGCGGCCTGTCCCTTCGATTTCTATCGCACCTGGGTCAACGATCCGCAAGCCGCCCGCGCCCAGGTCGAAGCGCTCACCCGCAACAGTGCCGGCACGCCTGAATGTCCGATGCCGGGGATTCCCACCGAACCAGCAGCTTGATAAGTCATTCGGGTTGGCAAGCTGATGTCCGTTCGGACTGAGTAGACCCGAAGGGTCGTATCGAAGCCTGTCCTGAGCTTGCCGAAGGGGCGCTTATGCCGTTCGCCAACCGCCGGCGCGCCTTCGATACGCCGCGTTGCGGCTACTCAGGGCGAACGGCAGCAGCAATGCAGGCTGGCAGCAAGCCACGAATCTATCCACCACCAAGGAGATCGCATGCAACACTTCAAGATCAAGCCCGGCGTCCCGCTGGCAGAGCAAGCCGAACTGGGCCACAACCGCTGGCACCCGGACCTGCCGTTCCTGGCCTCGGTCAAGCCGGGTGAATCCATCCTGATCGAGTCGCTGGACTTCCTCGACGCGCAGATCCAGGACACCGATGATGTTTCCGACGTCAAGAACGTCGACCTGACCCGCGCCCACCCGCTCACCGGTCCCTTCCATGTCGAAGGCGCCGAGCCGGGCGACCTGCTGGTGATCGACCTGCTGGACATCAAGCCGGTGACCCCGGTCGGTTTCTCGGGCGTGTTTGCCAAGGAAAACGGCGGCGGCTTCCTGGCCGATTACTTCCCCGAGGCCGACAAGGCCATCTGGGACCTCAAGGGCCTCTACGCCACCTCGCGCCATATCCCCGGCGTGCGTATCGCCGGCCTGACCCACCCGGGCCTGATGGGCTGCCTGCCCTCGCACGACCTGCTGGCCGAATGGAACCGCCGCGAAGCGCCGCTGGCCGCCAAGGGCCTGGCACAGCCGCCCAACCCGACCACCGCCGTGCTGCGCGGCCTGACCGGCGCCAAGTTCGACGAGATGGCCAAGGTCGCCGCCCGTACCGTGCCACCGCGCGAGCATGGCGGCAATACCGATATCAAGGACCTGTCGGCGGGCACGCGCATCTTCTTCCCGGTGTACGTGAAGGGCGCCGGTTTCTCGATGGGGGACCTGCACTTTTCGCAGGGCGATGGCGAGATCGGCTTCTGCGGCGCCATCGAGATGGATGGCGTGAGCCACGTCGGTTTCGACCTCATCAAGGGCGGCATGGCCAAGTACAACATCACCTCGCCGATCTTCATGCCCAGCATCGTCAAGCCGCACTATGAGCAGTGGCTGACCTTCGAAGGCATCAGCGTGGAAAACGGCGTGAACTACTACCTCGACGCCACCGTGGCCTATCGCCAGGCCTGCCTGAAGGCCATCGACTACCTGACCCACTTCGGCTACACCGGCAGCCAGGCCTACATGCTGCTCAC
>JAFAMT010000022.1 GCA_019233085.1 Herbaspirillum sp. | reverse complement strand
GAAGAAGCTGCCGTGCTGAAGAAGTTCCTGCGCGAAAAGCTCTACCGTCATTACCAGGTCAATCGCATGACCGCCAAGGCCCGCCGCATCATCGCCGAGATGTTCCAGGCCTTCATCGAGCAACCCAACCTGCTGCCGCCGGATTACCAGGTCAAGGGCATCACCGATGAAGCATTGCGCCTGGACAAGCAGGCCCGCAAGGTGGCCGACTACATCGCCGGCATGACCGACCGTTATGCCATCCGCGAACACCGGCGCCTGTTCGTGATGGAATGATCATCATAAAAAATTAGTCCACGTCGATCGACGGTTTAATCTGCTTATCTCGTGGACTAATACTTACCCTTCATTGAACGCGACGTATCGAGACGTAGCGTTTTCTGCAAGCTCATCGATGCGGCGCTACGCGCGCCGTAACATTGCCTCACTGCAAACGAAGCCGCCGCATCGGCACCGCCTGCACATCTCGTTACATTTTTTCTCAAAATTTTTTTCCGTCCGCGCAGACACGGAACAGGCCGTTCCGCTGCCCGCAGTCCCTTTCCTGCATTGGTTTTGCGAGGCATTACAAAGAGGCAATACGAATCCACCGTGATGGGTAGTGAGGAAACTGGCAGATGTAAATTTCTGTCAATATCAAGTCGGCTTCGCAGGCGCCGTTATGCAGGAATGGAGTGGCGCTGTTGTTCCGCACTGTTTTTCCGCGCTGTTCTTCCGCGCTGTTCTTCCGACAACTCACCACTCCAGCGGATCCGACTCTCCCCCTCTTGGCCGGATCCCCTTTCCACAGGAGACCGTCATGGCCATCGGCAACACCAGCAACCTGGACAATACGTCCACCTATCCCCTGAGCACCAGCGCGTCCACGGACGCCAATGCACTGTCGAGCAACACCACCGGCACCAGCGCTGCCAACAGCGACAAGATCGCCAGCGCCCGGCAGGCCAACCTGCTCACCGCCAGTGGTTCGCAGGCGCAGCTCAATGTCTCTATCCTGCAAGCCTCGCTGCAGGTATCGCTCAATGCACAGAACGACCCGCTGTCGCTGGTCTACAAGAGTGCCATCGCCAACATCAGCGAAACACTGGGCATCTCGGACAGCAGCGGTACCGGCACCCCACCCGCCACCACACCGACCACCCAGGACAACTCGCCCGAGGGTACGGCGGGGCGCATCGTCTCCTTCATCACCAACATGTTCCAGTTGTTCAAGCAGAACAACCAGGACAAGTCCGACAGCACCAACATCGACGACTACATGAACCAGATCTTCAAGGGTGTCGACCAGGGCTTCTCGGAAGCACGCGGCATCCTGGAGAGCCTCAGCGCACTCAATGGCGACATCGCCAGCAATATCGACAAGACCTATTCACTGGTACAGAAGTCGCTGAAGGATTTCATCGACCAGGTCAAGAACGGCCAGCAGCAAGGTGGCGACGGCAGCAGCGACGATGGCAGCGGCGGCACCGTAGTGGCCAGCCAGACCACGGTGAGCATCTCGGTCTCGGTGAGCCAGACCACCATCAGCACCACCGCCTGAGCCCTACCTCGTCCGGCGCAGCACAGGCGTAAAAAAACAGGCTGTCCCCGCATGGGAACAGCCTGTTCTTCTTTCAACGCTGGCCAGAAGTTCAGTGCAGCGCTTCAGCCCTTGAGCTTGGCAAACGCTGCTGCCATCGCATTATTGGCTGGCGCCTGCTCGCGGCCGCGCTGGTTCTGGTGCTGCGACAGGCGGCGCGAATCGTTGCGGTCACCACGCTGCTCGTTGCGCGCGCCCGGCGCCGGAGCGGTGTCGTTCAGGCGCATGGTCAGGGCGATGCGCTTGCGCTTCTCGTCCACTTCCAGCACCTTCACCTTGACCACCTGGCCCGCCTTAACCACGGTGTGCGGATCCTTGACGTAGCTGTTGGACAGCGCCGAGATATGCACCAGGCCATCCTGGTGCACGCCGATGTCGACGAAGGCGCCGAAGGCGGCCACGTTGGTGACCACGCCTTCCAGGATCATGTCCACGCGCAGGTCCTTGATCTCTTCCACGCCTTCCTTGAAGGTGGCAGTGGTGAACTCGGGACGCGGGTCGCGACCCGGCTTGTCCAGTTCCTTCAAGATGTCGGTGACGGTGGGCACACCGAATTTCTCATCGGCGTACTTGGCCGGCGACAGGCCCTTCAGCAGCGAGGTCTGGCCCAGCACACTCTTCACATCCTTCTTGATGTCGGCCAGGATCTTCTCCACCAGCGGATAGGATTCCGGGTGGACCGCCGAGGCGTCCAGCGGGTTCTCGCCATTCATCACACGCAGGAAGCCGGCGGCTTGCTCGAAGGTCTTCTCGCCCAGGCGCGGCACCTCGCGCAGGGCAGCACGCGAGTTGAACATGCCCTTCATGTCGCGGTAGGAGACAATGCTCTGCGCCACGCTGGCGTTGAGGCCCGACACGCGTGCCAGCAGCGGCGCCGAAGCGGTGTTGACGTCCACACCCACGGCGTTGACGCAATCCTCCACCACGGCGTCCAGCGAGCGTGCCAGTTGCGATTGGCTCACGTCGTGCTGGTACTGGCCCACGCCGATGGACTTGGGATCGATCTTGACCAGCTCGGCCAGCGGATCCTGCAGGCGACGCGCAATCGAGACCGCGCCACGCAGCGACACATCCAGGTCCGGCAATTCCTTGGAGGCGAATTCCGAGGCGGAGTAGACCGACGCGCCCGCTTCGGACACCACGATCTTGGTGAGCTTGAGTTCGGGACGCAGCTTGATCAGGTCCTGCGCCAGCTTGTCGGTTTCACGCGAGGCGGTGCCGTTGCCGATCGAGATCAGCGAGACATTGTGCTTCTCGGCCAGTTGCGACAGGGTGTGCAGCGAACCATGCCAGTCATTGCGCGGCTGGTGCGGATAGATGGTATCGGTGGCCACGACCTTGCCGGTGGCGTCGACGATGGCAACCTTCACACCGGTACGCAGCCCCGGGTCCAGGCCCATGGTGGCACGCGGGCCGGCGGGTGCGGCCAGCAGCAGATCCTTGAGGTTGCGGGCGAATACGTTGATGGCTTCATGCTCGGCCTTCTCGCGCAGGTTGGTCATGAGCTCCGTTTCCAGGTGCATGAAGACCTTCACGCGCCAGGCCCAGCGCACCGTGTCGGAGAGCCACTTGTCGGCCGGACGGCCCTTGTTGGACACGCCGAAGCGCGAGGCGATGCGACCTTCGCAGGGGTTGTGGGGCGCATCCCACTTGGGCTTTTCTTCTTCGCTGTCCAGGCGCAGCACCACGTTCAACATTTCTTCGCGGCGGCCACGGAACAGGGCCAGCGCACGGTGCGAGGGAATGGTGGAATAGGTCTCGGAGTAATCGAAATAGTCGGCGAACTTTTCACCGGCATCCTGCTTGCCCTCGATCACCTTGGATTCGACCACGCCATGCTCGGTCAGGTATTCGCGCAGGCTCTGCAGCAGCTCGGCGTCTTCCGAGAAACGTTCCATCAGGATCTGGCGTGCGCCATCCAGGGCAGCCTTGGTATCGGCCACGCCGGGGTTGTCGCCATTGTCGGTGGTGAAGGCCGGCTTGAGGTACTTGGCGGCTTCTTCTTCCGGGTTCAGGCCAGGGTCGTTCAGCAGCGCATCGGCCAGTTCGGTCAAGCCGGCTTCGGCGGCGATCTGGGCCTTGGTGCGGCGCTTGGGCTTGTAGGGCAGGTACAGGTCTTCGAGACGGGTCTTGTCTTCGGCGTGGGTGATGGCGTCCAGCAGCACCGGCGTCATCTTGCCCTGCTCCTCGATGGAGGCGATGATCGCGGCGCGGCGGTCTTCCAGCTCACGCAGGTAGCGCAGGCGCTCTTCCAGCAGGCGCAGCTGGATGTCATCCAGGCCGCCAGTGACTTCCTTGCGGTAACGGGCGATGAAGGGAACGGTGGCACCTTCGTCCAGCAAGGCGATGGCGGCAGCGACCTGAACCGGCTTGGCGGCGAGTTCAAGGGCGAGTCGTTGTTCGATAGAAGGCAGCATGGTGAAACCCAGTCAACAAATAAACGGTAAAGAAAAACAAGCGTTGGATGATACGCAATTCAG
>JAFAMT010000014.1 GCA_019233085.1 Herbaspirillum sp. | reverse complement strand
TAGATTCATCACGCCAAGGCTGATACTGATGAAGGCCATGAAGCTCAGGTAGCTGACCAGGCCCACCCGGGCGGTCTGGCCGGCATAGTCGGCGATGGTGATGGGACCGGTGATGTTCTTCAGGGAGACCTGGCCGACGATCATGCGGCCGATCATCTTGATGGTCATCGTGCTGGTATCCCAGGTACGCTGCGCCCCCTTGGCCAGGGCGTCCAGCGGAGCGTCGCTGACGGTGGCCATCTCCGGCGCCAGCGGCACCTCGACCTTGATGCGACCGATACGCTTGGCACCCTCGCCCTGCCCTTCGTCCGCAACTTCGGGCGTGACGCGTACATCAAGGCCAGTGGCGCCCCGCACCACCTGCAATGTCAGCGTACGATCGGCCGATTCGCGAATCTTCTCGACGAAGGCCAGGCCGTCCTGCACCGGCTGGCCATCAATGGCCAGGATGCGGTCCCCGCTCTGCAGTCCGGCCGCCTTGGCCGGTCCTTCCATGATACGACCCAGCACGGCCGGCGGACGCGCCAGCGCCAGGCCCAGCTTGCCCAGAAAATCCCCTTCCAGGTCATTGCCGTCGATGCCGGCCAGGCGCAAGGTCACAGTATTGAGCAGCTTGCCGCTGCCATTGGGATTGGGGCGTTCCACATCCAGGCGTGCATCGGCCTTTTCCAGGACCAGCTGCATGAGCTTCCAGCGCAGCTCGGACCACACCTGCACCGGTGCACCGTTGACCGCGGTGATGCGGTCACCCGCCCGCAAGCCGGCCTGGTAGGCGGCGCTCTGCTCGGCACCGGCGCGCAGCACGGGGACCGGCTCGGGCACCCCGTGCATGTACAGCCCGGCAAACAGCAGGATGGCCAGCAGGAAATTGGCAATCGGACCGGCGGCTACGATGGCGATGCGGCGCCACACCGACTGGCGGGTGAATTCGCGCGCGAGATCGGCGGCCGGAATATCCTCCAGGGGTTGCTCGCGGGCATCCAGCATCTTCACATAACCGCCCAGCGGCAAGATCGACAGGGCCCACTCGGTCTGGTCACGGCCGAAACGGCGCGACCAGATCACCCGCCCCATGCCCACCGAAAAGCGCAATACCTTGACCCCGCACCAGCGCGCCACCAGGTAGTGGCCCAGCTCGTGCACCACGACCAGGGTGCCGAGTGCAACGAAGAATGCCAGGAGGGTATGCAGCAGTGTCATTGTGAAATCAGGGTCTCGGCATAGGTCCGGGCTTGCCTGTCCTGCTCCAGCAGCGCGTCGATATCGTCGGCCTGGCGGTTGGGGATGGCAGACATGACCTGGTCAATCAGGGGAGCGATCCTTCCGAACCCGATCCTGCGGTCCAGGAAGGCTTGCACGGCGACTTCATTGGCGGCATTGAGGATCGCCGCCAGCGTACCACCGGCACGCAAGGCATCATACGCCAGTTTCAGGCAGGGAAAGCGCTGGTAGTCAGGCTGGCTGAAGGACAGCTGGGCGATCTGTGCCAGGTCCAGTGGCGCCACGCCCGAGGCGATGCGCTCCGGATAGGCCAGTGCATTGGCGATGGGAGTGCGCATGTCGGGGTTGCCCAGCTGGGCCAGCACCGAACCGTCTGCATAGGAGACCATGGAGTGGATCACGCTCTGCGGATGGATCACCACCTCGATCTTGTCGGCCGGTGCCCCGAACAACCAGTGCGCCTCGATCACTTCCAGGCCCTTGTTCATCATGGTGGCCGAATCCACCGAGATCTTGCGCCCCATGACCCACTTGGGATGCGCCACCGCCTCCTCCACCGTGACACGGTCCAGGGTACCGACGTCACGGGTCAGGAAGGGGCCGCCAGAGGCCGTCAGCAGGATCTTCTCCACGCCATGGGCCGCCATGGCCCGGCTGTAGCCGGCAGGCAGGCACTGGAAGATGGCATTGTGTTCGCTGTCGATGGGCAGCAGGCTGGCACCATGGGCGGCTACCGCATCCATGAGCAACTGGCCGGAGATGACCAGCGCTTCCTTGTTGGCCAGCAGGATCTTCTTGCCGGCGCGCGCGGCTGCCAGGGTGGACGCCAGGCCGGCGGCGCCGACGATGGCCGCCATGACCATGTCGCAGCCTGGCGCGGCGGCGATCTCGCACAGGGCCTGCGGGCCGTAGGCCACTGCCGTGCCGATATCGTCGGCCTGCAACAAGGCCTGCAACTCGGCGGCAGCCTCAGCCGAGCCGACCACGGCCACCTGCGGACGGAACCGGGCGCACTGCTGCGCCAGCTCGGCCACGCGGGAATGGGCGCTCAGGGCGTAGACACGATAACGATCGGGATGACGGGCCACCACATCGAGCGTGGATACGCCGATGGAACCGGTGGAGCCGAGGATACTGATGGACTGCATGGAATTTCCAGAAGGAAAGTGGCGGCTCAGGCAGCCGCCAGCCACAGATCGACCAGCGCCGCCAGCGGCAGCACGGGAATGAGCGCATCGATGCGGTCGAGCACGCCGCCATGGCCGGGCAAGAGATTGCTGCTGTCCTTCATGCCGGCGCGGCGCTTGAGTTGCGACTCGAACAGGTCACCCACGACGCTGGCCACCACCATCACGGTCAAGACGCCGACGAAACCGGCCCAGCCCCAACGGCTGTAGAGCCGGAACTGGAAGGTCTCGCCTATCCCCATGGACATGACCACCGCCGCAGAAATCACCAGTACCGCCAGCCAGCCGCCGATGGCGCCCTCCCAGGACTTGCCCGGCGAAATGGTCGGCGCCAGCTTGTGACGGCCAAAGCCCTTGCCGGCGAAATAGGCGCCGATATCGGCCACCCAGACCACTGCCATGACCGACAGCAGGTACAGTGGCGAGCGCAGGAACAGGTCGACGATGGCCACGAAGCAGCCCAGGATGGCCAGCATGTAGGTGGCATTGAGCAGGCGGTTACCGAAGGCCTCCAGCTTGGGCAGGCCCAGCCCCAGGGCCGGCACGAAGCGCACCACCCAGAGCAGCACGCACAGCACGTACAGGGGGCGCACACTGGGCAGGCCGCTGAAGAACAGGATCACGCTGAAAGCCAGCGTCCACAACACGGCCCAGAGCGTGGGACGCGGGCTCTTGAAGAGCCGGAAGCACTCCCAGGCGCCGGCGGCGAAGAACACCAGCGCCGCCATGGCAAAGGCCGGGAAATAATCGAAATACAGGATGGGCAGGAGGATTGCCAGCAGGATCAACGCCGTGATGACACGCGTCTTGAGCATCAGGAAGCCTTTTTCTGGTCCAGCACCTGGGCGCTGGTGCGCCCGAAACGGCGCTCGCGTTGTTGGTAGGAGGCAATGGCGATATCGAGTGCCTTGCCGTCGAAATCGGGCCAGAAGGTCTCGGTGAAATACAGTTCGCTATACGCCAGCTGCCACAACAGGAAATTGGAGATACGCTGCTCGCCGCCGGTGCGGATGAACAGGTCGGGTTCGGGTGCGTAGGCCATGGCCAGGTAAGGGGCCAGTTCCTCTTCGGTGAAGTCGGTTGCGCCCGGCTTGTCCTTGACCATCTTCGAGACGGCCTGCATGACATCCCAGCGCCCGCCATAGTTGGCGCAGACCGTCAGCGTCAGGCGGCTGTTGCCCGCCGTCTGGGCCTCGGCCTTTGCGGCCATCTCTTGCAGCTTGGGATCGAAGCGGCTCATGTCGCCGACGATCTTCAGGCAGATGCCGTTGTTGGCCATCTTGCCGACTTCGCGCTCCAGCACCGTCATGAACAGGCGCATGAGCACCGAGACCTCGTCGGCCGGGCGACGCCAGTTCTCGGAACTGAAGGCAAACAGGGTCAGGAATTCGATACCGCGCTCGGCGCAGGCCTCGACGATGGAGCGCACCGCATCCACGCCCTTGGCATGACCTGCCACGCGGGGCAGGAAGCGCTTGGTCGCCCAACGACCGTTGCCGTCCATGATGATGGCAACATGACGCGGAACCGCGGAAATATCCGGAACCGCCAGAGTTGAGCTTTGATGCTTCATGAAAATAATTTAATGCATTTCAGTGCATTGAGGAACCGGGCCGGCTCATGGTAGCTGCCTGGGCCGGCTTTGACAAACCTTGGTCAAGCGCCCGCACAACAACCCCTCCCTGACATCACGCCCTCGCCCTCTCGCCGCACGTTTTCTTGTTGTTGCCTTGTTGGTGCCGCGCGGCAGCCATGGCCGCCGCGCGCGAGTGTTGCCGGTATGGCTTAGGACGGGTCACACCGTCATCACTTCCTTTTCCTTGTCGCTCACCAGCTTGTCGATTTCGGCGACGAACTTGTCGGTCAGCTTCTGGATGTCGTCCTGGCCGCGGCGCTCGTCGTCTTCCGAGGCGACCTTGTCCTTGACCAGCTTCTTCAGGCTTTCGTTGCCGTCACGGCGGATATTGCGCACGGCGATCTTGGCATCTTCGGCTTCGCTCTTGACCAGCTTGACCATTTCCTTGCGGCGCTCTTCGGTCAGCGGCGGAGTCGGCACGCGGATCATGTCGCCGACCGTGGCAGGGTTCAGGCCCAGATCGGATTCACGGATCGCTTTCTCGATCACCGACAGCATCTTCTTTTCCCAAGGCTGCACACCGATGGTGCGCGCATCGACCAGCGTCACGTTCGCAACCTGGGCGATATGGGTTGGGGTACCGTAGTAGTCCACCATGACGTGATCGAGAATACCCGTGTGGGCGCGGCCGGTGCGCACCTTGGCGAGATCGGCCTTCAGGGTCTCGATCGATTTTTGCATTCTTTGATCGGCACTTTTCTTGACGTCGGCGACAGTCATACTGCTCTCCTCAATTCGATACTGAAATCAACTCTACTATTTCCTGCCTCCGGCGGGACCTGCGCAATGCACGCCCCGGACCGGTTCGCCATCACACGTGCACGTAGGTG
>JAFAMT010000050.1 GCA_019233085.1 Herbaspirillum sp. | reverse complement strand
CCGCGCACGAAGCGCCCGGCAAAGATCTTGCCGTCGGTGTCGGCCACCACGCCCTGCAGTGGATGATGATGGCAGGCGTCCCCGGAGAAACCGATCTCGCCAAAGACGTTGAGGATTTCCACGCCGGGGCCGTTGACTTCCATCTCGCGCAAGCCGGTGGGGGTGGCGTATTGCAGGTGGGCGTCGATGAGGCTGCCGATGGCGCCGCGCACGATGGCGGTCTTCATGCCATGCTGGCGGCACAGCGCCTCCACGCTTTCTGTGATGTCCTGGTTGGGTTTGAGGCGGGCCATGACCAGCTTGCCTAGTCGCCCTTGTTCTACGTGGATGTGGTGGTCGAGATCGTCAGTGGTGCCTGTGGTGTTGGTGGTGTCATTGGAGAGCGAAGTCATCATCATTCCATGGGTGTTGGATGCAATAGACTGAAGTGCGTCTCTTCATCGCTGTTGACGACGAAGGCGCCCCGGGAGAACAAGCACAGGCGGATGATGAGCGGATCGTCGCCCACTTCCACCGTGTCCAGCAGGAGATGGCCGCCGTGGAGGGCGCCATCGCCATTGATAAAACCTGAGTGGCAATGCAGCAGTATTTTTCCATCGGCATTCTGGCCCACCGTGATGGCGCCGGTGACGAAGCTGATCACGCCTTCCAGTACATGCGGCGGGCCATAGTCATAGGGACGGTCGGGATCCTCGGTGGTCTCGATGCGATGGTAGTGCAGGCGGCGCGCGCTGCCGCCGCATAGGCGCCCGACACCGCCGCGCTGGCCGTAGCGGGCCAGCACGCGGCGCAGGGCAGGGCCGACCAGGGTAGCCGGTGGCAGCGTGATGCGCAGTTCCTCGGCCGGATCGGCCTCCAGGTCCAGCGTGCGCGGATAGCTTGGCTGGCCCGCATGCAGGAACTTGCGCACCGCCACGAATCCCGTACCGGCCTCGGCCGGCTTGGTCGACAGTTTCATAGCCGGTAATCCCCCTGTTCTTCCAGCAGCGCCTTGATCTGCTTCTTGACGATCTTGCCGTAGCCCGACTTGGGCATGCTGTCCCAGTACACGAAGCGGCGTGGCCACTTGTACTTGCCGATGCGCTCCTCCAGATGCACCAGCAGCGCATCGCTGCCGACCTGTTGCCCTGGCTTGCAGACGATCACCGCCAGTCCGCTCTCGCCCCACTTGGGATCGGGCACGCCCAGCACCGCCACCTCCGACACGGCAGGATGGGTCAGCAGCGCTTCCTCGATCTCACGCGGATAGACGTTGGAGCCACCCGAGATGTACATGTCCGAGGAACGCCCGGTGATGTAGAGGAAGCCATCGCCATCCACGTGGCCGAGGTCGCCGGTATGGAACCAGTCATGCTTGAAGGCCTTGGCATTGGCCTCGGGATTGTTGTGATAGCCCATGAAGACGGCCGGTCCGCGCACGCAGATCTCGCCGGTCTCGAAGGGCGCCAGCTCCTGGCCGTCATCGTTGAGGATGGCGATCTGCATGCCGGTGCGCGGCATGCCGCAGGTCCCTACGCGGGCCTGCGGATGGGCATCATCTTCGAAGTGCAGGTAGGGCGGCAGGAAGGTAATGTTGCCGGTCACCTCGCCCAGGCCGTAGTACTGCACCAGCACCTTGCCCAGTTTTTTCAGCGCATAGACCTGGTCGGCGCGGTACATGGGCGCGCCGGCATAGATGACGTGCTTCAGCGACGAGTGATCGTAGCGGTCCACCGATGCATCCTCGACCAGGATCTTGACGATGGTGGGCACGGTGAACATGTTGTCCACCTTGTATTTCTCCACCAGCTGCCAGGCTTCCTCGACCACCAGTCGCTCCGAGGAGAGCAGGATGCTGGCCGCGCCGCGCGCGGTATTGATGACCGAGTGGATACCGGCGCCATGCGAGAGTGGCGCCACCACCAGCGAGCGCGAGAGGTGGTTCAGGCCCGGCATCAGGTCGGCCAGGTGGTTGGTGACCACGAAGGCCATCTGGCCATGCGAGAGTACGCCCGCCTTGGGATGGCCGGTGGTGCCGGAGGTGTAGAAGAACCACAGCGGGTCTTCGTAATCGACTTCCACTTCGCCGAAGGCTTGCTGGTCACCCTCGGCTACCAGCGCCTTGAAATCCAGTTCGCCCGGCCGGGCATCGGCCAGCGCGATCACGTGTTCCAGGGCAGGGGAGGCGGCCCGGACGGCATCGACGTAATGAGCGAAGCCGCGATCGTAGAGCATCACCGAGGCGCCGCTGGACTGGCCCAGGTAGGCTGCCTCGGGCGGCGTGATGCGGAAGTTGGTCGGCACCCAGACCACGCCCAGCTTGAAGGCGGCCCAGGCGCTTTCGAAGATCTGCTGGTTGTTGCGCGAATGGACCAGCATCTTGTCGCCCTTCTTCACGCCGCGTTTGGAGAGGGCATGGGCCAGTGCATCGACACGGTCGTTGATCTGCTTCCAGGTGATGATCTTGTCGCTGCCGGCTTCACCGGCCTGGGACAGGATCAGGCCCGGCTCGTGCGGATGGCGACGCGCCACGTCCGACAGCAGGCGGCCCAGGTTCATGACTTTCTTTAACATCGTCTCGCTCGTCCCGATTTTTCTAATGGAAATTGGCGTGCTTCTTTATGTTCTTCTTGTTGGTCTTCTCAAGTCCGTTCGGACTGAGTGGCGGCCTTGCCGCGTATCGAAGGCGCGCCTTCGATATGGCCCTGCCAGCCCTGCTCAGGTCGAACGGAAAGCAGATGCCGATCAGCTCACGCGTTCGAGGATGCTCACATAGTTGGCCACCGCCGCGCCCCCCATGTTGAACACACCGGCATAGCGTGCATTGGCGATCTGCATGTCACCGGCGTCGTGGGCTGCCTGCATGGCGGCCATCACGTGCATGGACACGCCGGTAGCACCCACCGGGTGGCCCTTGGACTTCAGACCGCCCGAGGGATTGACCGGCAGCTTGCCGTCCTTGGCGGTGATGCCGTCGGCGATCACGCGCGCGCCTTGGCCGTGTGGTGCCAGGCCCATGGCTTCGTATTCCAGCAGCTCGGCCACGGTGAAGCAGTCATGGGTTTCCACCAGCGACAGATCATTCAGCGACAGGCGCGCCTGGCCCAGCGCATTCTTCCAGGCCAGTTCGGCGGCTTCGAAGCGGGTCGGGTCGCGGCGCGACAGCGGCAGGTAGTCGTTCACATGCACGGCAGCGCGGAACTGCACCGCACGCGGCATGGACTTGGCCACGTCCGCTGCGCTGATGACCAGGGCGGCGGCGCCGTCGGAGATCAGCGAGCAGTCGGTGCGCTTCAACGGACCAGCCACGAAGGGATTCTTCTCCGAGACATTGCGACAGAAATCGAAACCGAAATCCTTGCGCATATGGGCATAGGGATTGGCCAGGCCATTCTTGTGGTTCTTGGCGGCAATCATGGCCAGCGCATCGGACTGGTCGCCGAAGCGGTCGAAATAGCTTTGCGCGATCTTGCCGAACACACCGGCGAAGCCACCGGGGATGCCCGCTTCTTCCTTGGCATAACAGGCCTTGAGCAGCACCTCGCCCACCTGCGGCGTGGCCAGCTCGGTCATCTTCTCGAAACCGATCACCAGCACATGCCTGGACTCACCGGCCTTGATCGACTGCAGGCCCGAATGGATCGCCGCCGAACCGGTGGCGCAGGCATTCTCCAGGCGCGTGGCCGGCTTGAAGCGCAATTGCGGCAGGCTGTTCATGACCAGCGAGGAAGGGAAGTCCTGGTACAGGAAACCGGCATTGAAGGTGCCGACGTGGATGGAGTCGATGTCTTCCGGTTGCAGGCCGGCGTGTTCGATGGCGGCCTTGGCGACCTGGCCGATCAGCACTTCCGGATCGATGCCGTCAAGCTTGCCGAATTGGGAGTGATGCCAGCCGGTAATGCAGGGTGAGGATGCAGTAGCAGTCATGGTGTGTCCTTGTAAGACTTGGTCGATAGAGCGCGTTGGCTCCGGTTCACGCCAGGGCAATATGCAATATCGGTGCCACGCCTGACTGAACGTCTTCCTGCCAGGCAGGCGTTGTCAGCAGCATGCAGGCCCCAGCGCGGTTCCGTCCACGATAGCACGACTTTACGTTAACGTAACTCGTTGCGGCGCAGCATGATCATGCCGTGTGCTGGCGGCCGGTACACCTGTCGACACCTGCGACAGTCGGTGGACAGCGGTGCGACAGGTGTCGCATGCGCGGGCCGGTTGACCGTGCGATGAGGCGTCACCGGGATGGGCTCAAATAAATTGCCGCCGCCAGCGCTTCTGCCCTTGTACAGGGCCGCCCTTATCGCAGAGAATACAGGCGCAATGCCGACGACAATGGGGATAAGTCCGGCTCGCCGACGCCACGTCGGCGACTTGGCATCCTAATTGCTCCATGAAGGCATGGGCAGTGTTGACATACCCGGGACAGGGAGCTGCACGCCAGTATCCGCAGCATCATGTTGTAGCTGCACCGGATTGCGCAATTTCATAAAGACGATAAACAGGAGACAAGCAGATGGGACATTCCACCGGCAAGATCACGCGCCGTCATTTTCTGAAGACCGCCTCGGTCGCCTCGGCGGCGGCTGCAACAGGTCTGGCCAGTACCTCCGCCCACGCGGCCGAGTTCACCTTCAAGTACGCCAACAACCTGCCGGTGACGCACCCGATGAATGCGCGCGCCAAGGAAATGGCGGCGGCCATCGCCGAGCAATCCAAGGGCCGCATCGAGCTGCAGCTCTATCCCAACAACCAGCTGGGCACCGACACCGACATGCTCTCGCAGGTGCGTGCCGGTGCGATCGACTTCTTCACGCTCTCGCCGCTGATCCTGGGTACCCTGGTGCCGGCCGCGCAGATCTCGGGTATCGGCTTCGCCTTCAAGGATTACAGCCAGGTCTGGGCCGCCATGGATGGCGAGCTGGGCGCGCACGTGCGCAAGCAGATCGAGGCCAAGTCCACCCTGTTCGCCTTCGAGAAGATCTGGGACAACGGCTATCGCCAGATCACCAACAGCACCAAGGCCATCAAGGGTGCCGACGACCTCAAGGGTATGAAGCTGCGCGTGCCGCCCAGCCCGCTGTGGACCTCGATGTTCAAGGCCTTCGATTCGGCGCCGACCTCGATCAACTTCGCCGAAGTCTATTCGGCCCTGCAGACCAAGATCGTCGAGGGCCAGGAAAACCCGCTGGCCATCATCTCCACGGCCAAGCTCTACGAAGTGCAAAAGTACTGCTCCATCACCAACCACATGTGGGATGGTTTCTGGTTCCTGGGCAACAAGAAGTCCTTCGAGCGCCTGCCCAAGGACCTGCAGGACATCATGATCCGCAACATCAACGAGGCTGGCCTGAACCAGCGCGCCGACGTACGCAAGCTCAATGACTCGCTGATCGACGACATGAAGGGCAAGGGTCTGGCATTCAATAATGCCGACGCCGATTCCTTCCGCGCCAAGCTGCGCAGCGCTGGCTTCTACGCCGAGTGGAAGAAGAAGTTCGGCGACGAGCCCTGGGCGCTGCTGGAGAAGTACACCGGCAAGCTGGCCTGAGGCCGCGCCCGAGCCTGGCCATGGGGCGGCACCGGCCGCCCCGGTCGGCCCGTCCTGACTGGCCTTGCCTTGTACTGCCTTGTACTGCGTTGCCCTGACTTCACCCTAGCTGGAGCTTGATGATGGAAGCTGCAATGACTTACCGAACGCCGGTAAATACCAATCCGGCCGCGCGCGCGCTGGTGGCCGCGAACCGCATGGTCATGCATGGGGTGGGCGCGGTTGCCGCCGCACTCGTGCTGGCCGAGACGGCGGTGCTGTTGACCGGCGTCGTCTACCGCTACGCCTTGCATGATCCGCTGGTGTGGTCCGATGAACTGGCCTCCATTCTCTTCATCTGGCTGTCCATGCTGGGTGCGGTGCTGGCGCTGGATCGCGGCGAGCATATGCGCTTGACCGCCATCATCAACAAGTGCTCCGAGAAGGGCCGCATCTGGCTCGAAACGGTGGCGGCCATGGTGGTCTGCATCTTCGTCCTGATGGTGATCCACCCGGCGGTGGACCACTCGGTCGAGCAGATGGCCATCACCACGCCGGCCCTGGAAATCCCCGATGGATTGCGTGCCGCCGCCTTGCCGGTGGGCGCCATCCTGATGTTGCTGGCGGCGGTCTCGCGCATGGCCGCGCTCAGCTCGCTGCGCCTGCTGCTCTCGGCCCTGGCCGTGGTGGCGCTGATCGGCGGCGGCCTGTGGCTGGCCAAGCCGGCCCTGCTGGCCATGGGCAACTACAACCTGATCGTGTTCTTCGTGCTGCTGATCGGCGTGTGCGTGGCCGGTGGCATCCCCATCGCCTTCGCCTTCGGCACCGCCACCATGGCCTACCTGGCGCTGGCCACCAATGCGCCGCTGATGATCGTGGTCAGCCGCATGGATGAGGGCATGTCCAGCCTGATCCTGCTGTCGGTGCCGCTGTTCGTGCTGCTGGGTTCGCTGCTGGAGATGTCGGGCCTGGCCAAGACCCTGATCGATTTCATGGGCGCGCTGCTGGGCCACGTGCGTGGCGGCCTGCAATATGTCCTGCTGGGGGCGATGTTCCTGGTGTCGGGCATCTCCGGCTCCAAGGCGGCCGACATGGCGGCGATCGCCCCGGCGTTGTTCCCCGAGATGAAGAAGCGCGGCTCCAAGCCGGAAGAACTGGTGGCCCTGCTGTCCTCCTCCGGTGCCATGACCGAGACCATTCCGCCCAGCCTGGTGCTGATCACCATCGGCGCGGTCTGCAGCGTCTCGATCACGGCCCTCTTCATCGGTGGCCTGATGCCGGCAGCCATTGCCACTATCGCCATCGCCGTGGTGTGCTGGATGCGCGCCCGTCGCGAGCCGATGCCCGACGTCAAGCGCGCCCCGCTGTCGCTGATCATGAAGACCCTGATCGCCGCCATCCCCGCCCTGGCCTTGCCCATGTTGATCCGCGTGGCCGTCATCGAGGGCGTAGCCACGGCCACCGAGGTTGCCACCATCGGCGTGGCCTACACGGTGGTGGTGGGCCTGATCATGCATCTGTTCATGAGGCACCTGAACTTCAGGCGTCTGTATCCCATGCTGGTGGAATCGGCTGCCCTGTCGGGAGCGATCCTGCTCATCATCGGCATGGCCACCTCGATGGCCTGGGCACTGACCCAGTCGGGCTTCTCGGCCAAGCTGGTGGCGTTGATGCAGGGCGTGCCGGGTGGTGGTACCGGCTTCCTGCTGATCACGGTGGTCATCTTCATCGTGCTGGGCAGCCTGCTGGAGGGTATTCCCGCCATCGTCCTGTTCGGGCCGCTGCTGTTCCCGGTGGCGCGTTCGCTGGGCGTGCATGACGTGCACTACGCCATGGTGGTGATCCTGGCCATGGGCATCGGCCTGTTCGCGCCGCCCTTCGGCGTGGGTTTCTACGCCGCCTGTGCCATCGGCAAGGTATCCCCGGACGGCGTCTTCAACCGGGTCTGGGGCTATCTGGCGGCACTGGTGGTAGCGCTGCTGGTGGTGGCCTTCGTGCCCTGGATTTCCATCGGTTTCCTCTGATCCCCTCACACCGGTCATGCGAGCGAGATCACGGAGTGTCAATGATTGACCTGCTAACGACTTAGAAAAACGGCGGCCCCATCCCTTCCTCGCGGGGCCGCCAACATCCACGGAGACAATATGAATCGCAATGATAGCGGCGCCCGCGTGGCGCTCGTGACGGGCGGAGCCATGGGTATCGGCGCCAGCATCTCGCAGCAGCTGGCCGCCAGCGGCTACACCGTCCTGGTGGCCGACATCAACCTGGAGGCGGCCACCAGGACCGCCGCCGCCCTGGTGGCCGAGGGCCATCGGGCCGCGCCGATCCAGATCGACGTGAGCAGCCCGGAGTCGATTGCCGCCGCCTTCGCCAACGTGGGCAAGGACTATGGCCGCTGCGACGTGCTGGTCAACAATGCCGGCGTGGCGCGCACCTATTCCTTCCTCGACTATCCGCTGGAGAACTGGCTGCAGACCATGAACATCAACGTCACCGGCGTGCTGCTGGCCGGGCAGCATGCGGCGCGCCTGATGTTGAAGCAAGGGTGGGGCCGCATCATCAATATCTCCTCGATCTCGGGCATTCGCGCCGGCGCCGGTCGCACCGCCTATGGCACCTCGAAGTCGGCCGTCATCGGCCTGACCCGCCAGATGGCCATCGAGCTGGCCCAGTACGGCATCACCGTCAACAGCGTCGCGCCCGGCCCGGTCGATACGCCCCTGACCCAGGCAGTGCATTCGCAACAGACCCGCGAGAGCTTTAACCGTCTGGTGCCGATGCATCGCTACGGCACCACCGACGAGATCGCCTCGGCGGTGAGCTTCCTGGCCTCGGAAGCATCCTCCTACATCACCGGCCACGTGCTTCCGGTCGACGGTGGTTTCGCCGCCGCCGGCGTACTGGACATCTGAGAGAGGAGCACAGGATGAACAAACTCATGGAAGGCAAGGTCATCATCGTCACCGGTGCCGGTTCGGTGGGTGAGGGCTGGGGCAACGGCAAGGCGGCGGCCACCTTGTATGCGCGTGAGGGTGGTCGTGTGCTGGCGGTGGATCGCAGCATCGAAGCCGCGCTGCAGACGCAGGAGATCATCCGCAGCGAAGGGGGCGTGTGCGAGGTGCTGGCGGCGGACGTCTCCAAAAGCGCCGACGTCAAGGCCATCGCTGACGCCGCCATGGATCACTTCGGTCGGGTCGACGTGCTGCACAACAATGTCGGCATTGCCGAAGTCGGTGGCCCGGTGGAGACCAGCGAAGAGAGCTGGAACCGCCTGCTGGCGGTGAACCAGACCAGCCTGTTCCTGACCCACAAGCATGTGCTGCCCATCATGGAGAAACAGAAGAAGGGCGCCATCGTCAATATCTCCTCGCTGGCGGCGCTGCGCTGGATCGGCTTCCCCTACCTGGGCTACACGGCCACCAAGGCCGCCATCCTGGCCTTCACCAAGAACGTGGCGATGCAGTATGCGCCCATGGGCATCCGCGCCAATTGCGTGTTGCCCGGCCTGATGGATACGCCGATGATCCGCGAGCCGCTCAAGGCCTCCTATGGCGGCGATATCGAAGCCATGCGCGCCAAGCGCCATGCGCAATGCCCGATGGGCTTCATGGGCGACGCCTGGGACGTGGCGCATGCCTCGCTATTTCTGGCCTCCGACAACGCCCGCTACATCACCGGGCTGGACCTGATCGTGGATGGGGGATTGTCGCTGCGCTGCGCCGGCTGACTGCCTGGCATCAGCTTCGCTTGCCGCATGCGCGCGGGCGTGGAAGCCGCGGCGCATGGGGCTTGATGGCCTGGACGTCGAGACGTCCGGGCCTTTTTTTCAGGGGCGCCCTAGATGTGCGCGCTGCCCGGCGCCGGCCGCAACTTGCGCCACACCTCCACGGCGGTATCGGCAAAGGTACGAATACAGGGATTGGTATTCTCCTTGTTCCAGATCACGGCGACTTCGACCAGCGGCGCATCAATGAGCGGCTTGAAGACGGTACTCTCCAGGTGCATGGCCTGCATCGAGGTCGGCACCATGGCCACGCCCAGGCCTTCGCCGACCAGGTTGACGATGGTCTGCTGCAGGTTGGCTTCCAGCACGATACGCGGGCGGAAGCCGCGTGACTGGCAGTGGCCGACGATGAGGTCGAACACCACCGGGGCAATCGTGCGCGGGATGCTGATGAAGGGATCATCGGCCAGCTCGGCGGCCGAGATGGCGGCCTTGTCGGCCAGGCGATGGTCGCGTGGCAGCACCGCCAGCAGGGGCTCGGCGTAGATCGTATGGCTGTCGAGCCGGCTGCAGTCCTCGGGGCGGTACATGATGCCCACGTCGACCTTCTCGTCCTCGATGTCGGTGGCCAGCAGGTTGGGCACGTATTCGGTCAGGCGCATGTCCACCTCGGGGTAGGCGGCCGAGTAGTGGCGCGTCACCGAAGGCAGGATGTTATAGGCGGTCGACATCATGAATCCCACCTTCAGGGCGCCGCTCTTGCCGGTGCTCGACGACGAGACGTTGCGTTTCGCCCGCTCCAGTGCCTTGAAAATTTCTGTGGTGTCACGATAAAAATATTTGCCGGCCGCGGTCAGCTGGATGGCCCGTTTGCTGCGGTCGAACAATTGCGCCCCCAGCTCTCGCTCCAGCGCCGCAATCTGCCGTGTGAGCGGTGGTTGCGAGATGTGCAGCAACTCCGCCGCACGGCCGAAATGCAGGGTTTCTGCTACGGTGCGGAAATAGGTGAGATGTCTCAGCTCGATCATTTGATACCTTCAAGGTAATGATTCTGTCTGTACATTGTATTGGAAGTCATCAGAGTGACTCGCTATTCTTTGCCGCAGACGTGCCATTGCGACACCTCTCCGGGGCGGCCAAAAGCCAGGCCCCGCGCATAAAGAGCCGGCTCCCTGGGAAGCGGGTTCGACAAAAAAGCAGTTCTAGACAGGAGACCATCATGCCGACACAAACGGTAGCTTTACCTTTGGCAGAGAGTGACGTCCGGACCGCCCCTTCCTCTTCCTCCCTCTCCAGGCGCCACGCCTCCCGCTATCGCGAGATCGACCTGCTCGCCGCCGGCGACGCCGTCATGCAGGATCTGGTCGAGCGCGGCAAGCGCCTCATCGACCGTGGCATCCCGGTGCTGATCCTGGGGGAGACTGGCACCGGCAAGGAATATCTCTCACGCGCCCTGCATGACTACAGCGCGCGCCGCCAAGCCGCCTGGATCGCGGTCAACTGTGCCTCTATCCCCGAGAGCCTGGCCGAGAGCGAACTGTTCGGCTACTGCAAGGGCGCCTTCTCCGGCGCCTTGCCGGGCGGCATGAGGGGCAAGGTGCAACAGGCCGATGGCGGCACGCTGTTCCTGGACGAGATCGGCGACATGCCCTTCGCCCTGCAGACGCGCCTCTTGCGCGTGCTCTCCGAGCGCGAGGTGATCCCCTTGGGTGCGATGCGGCCGGTGCCGGTGGATGTGCAACTGATCTGCGCCACCCATCAGGACCTGATGACGCTGATCGCCCAGGGCCGCTTCCGCGAAGACCTGTACTACCGCATCGCCGGTGGCGTGCTGCGCTTGCCGGCGCTGCGCGAACGCGCCGACCGCCGCGCCCTGGTCATGCAGATGATCACCGACGAACTGGGCGCGCATGCCGATGAGAGTGTCATCGCCCCCGCCGCGCTGCAGCGCCTGCTGGCCTATCCCTGGCCGGGCAACCTGCGCCAGATGCATGCGGTGATCCGCTATGGCTGCGCGGTGATGAACGGCGGCCGCATCGAGCTGCATGACCTGCCGGAAGAATTGATGCAGTTCCAGCCGGTGCCGCTGGCGCAGGTCCACCCCATCGGCCGCACCGCCCAGATCCGCCCCTTCGCGTCACGAGCCGAAGGGGCCGCGAGCTCCGTTGTGCCTACCGGCGATCCGTACCGGGACGAGCGCACACGCGTCATTGCTGCCTTGAACGGCAGTCGCTGGAACATCTCCGCCGCCTCGCGGCAACTGGGAATGTGCCGTGCTTCGCTCTACCGCAAGCTGAGGCAGCTGGACATCCCGCACGTACGTGACCAGGCCATGCCGGCCTATGCCGTGGCCTGAAACGGTTTAAATCATATAAACAATATACGGACCGCAACCGCGGTCCGTTCCCAACTTCTTTAGGAAATTCATGAAAGTCTTCTACGACAAGGATGCCGACCTCTCGCTGATCAAGAACAAGAACGTGACCATCATCGGTTATGGTTCGCAAGGCCATGCTCACGCGCTGAACCTGAAGGACTCCGGCGTGAAAGTCACCGTCGGCCTGCGTAAGGACGGCGCTTCCTGGTCCAAGGCCGAGAAGGCCGGCCTGAAGGTTGCCGAAGTCAACGACGCCGTCAAGGACGCCGACGTCATCATGATCCTGCTGCCGGACGAAAACATCGGCCAGGTCTATGCCGAGAACGTCGCGCCCTTCGCCAAGCAAGGTGCCACCGTCGCCTTCGCGCACGGCTTCAACATCCACTATGGCCAGGTCGTGCCGCGCGCTGACCTGGACATCATCATGATCGCCCCCAAGGCCCCTGGCCACACCGTGCGTTCGACCTACAGCCAGGGTGGCGGCATGCCACACCTGATCGCCGTGCACCAGGACAAGTCCGGCATTGCGCGCGACATCGCCTTGTCCTACGCCATGGCCAACGGTGGCGGCCGTGCCGGCATCATTGAAACCAACTTCCGCGAAGAAACCGAAACCGACCTGTTCGGCGAACAGGCCGTGCTGTGCGGCGGTACCGTGGAACTGATCAAGGCCGGTTTCGAAACCCTGGTGGAAGCCGGCTACGCGCCGGAAATGGCCTACTTCGAGTGCCTGCACGAACTGAAGCTGATCGTCGACCTGATCTATGAA
>JAFAMT010000318.1 GCA_019233085.1 Herbaspirillum sp. | reverse complement strand
TCCGACAGGTTGGCCGGCACGATGATGGAATTGTTGGTCTTGGCCAGCTTGCCGAAGGCGTCCACATACTGCTCGGCCACCTTCAGGTTGACGGCATCCGTGCCCCCGGGCTGCTGGATGGCGGCGGCGGTCTTGCGGATCGCCTCGGCGCTGGCTTCGGCAATGGCCAGGATGGCCGCGGCCTGGCCCTGGGCGCGGTTGATGGAGGCCTGCTTCTCGCCTTCGGAACGGGCGATGGCGGCTTCACGTTCGCCGGTGGCGATGTTGATCTGCTCCTGCTTGCGACCTTCGGAGGCGGCGATCAGGGCGCGCTTCTCACGCTCGGCGGTGATCTGCGCCTGCATGGCATGCAGGATTTCCTTGGGTGGCGTCAGGTCCTTGATTTCATAGCGCAAGACCTTCACGCCCCAGTTCTCGGCCGATTCATCGATGGCACTGACGATGGCGGTGTTGATGTGATCGCGTTCCTCGAAGGTCTTGTCCAGTTCCATCTTGCCGATCACCGAGCGCAGCGTGGTCTGCGCCAGCTGGGTGATGGCAGCGATGTAGTTCGATGAACCGTAGGAGGCGCGCATGGGATCGGTGATCTGGAAGTACAGGATGCCGTCCACCTGGAGCTGCGTGTTGTCCTTGGTGATGCAGACCTGGGGCGGCACATCCAGCGGGATTTCCTTGAGGATGTGCTTGTAGGCCACGCGGTCGATGAAGGGCACCACGATATTCAAGCCCGGCGCCAGCGTCGCGTGGTACTTGCCCAGGCGCTCCACCACCCAGGCATGCTGCTGCGGGACCACCTTGACCGTCTGCACGACGAAGACGATGGCGAGGAAGAAAATGACCAGGGTAACGCTGCCCAGCATGGGATTCTCCTTGGAACGATGAAGAGGGGTCGGGAAAGAGGGATAGTGATTCAGCGCGGCGCCACGAACAGGCGACTGCCGCGTATCTCGCGGATGACATGGATGCCCGGCAGCGGGTGATGGCCGGGAAGCAGCTCCACGTCCCATTGTGCGCCACGGTAAGGCACCCGCGCGGTATGGCGCTCGCCCTGTGCCTGCCAGGCCGGCACATCGACGGTATGGCCGATATCGAGGATGAGATTGGGATCGTCGTTGGCGCTGCCCTGGCGCAAGCGGCCGAAGCGGCTGCGCCGCAAGCCCAGCACCGCCACCACGCCGACCACGGCAGCCACCAGCAACTGCCACTCCAGCAGCGCACCGCTCCATGCCGCCACGCCACCGGCGATCAGGCCCAGCGCGATCATCAGCAGGTAGAAGGTGCCGGTAAACAGTTCGGCCGCCAGCAATACACCGGCCAGCACCAGCCAGATGGCCCAATCCGTCATGAGTGATCCCCAAAAAAAATGCCTGCATGATCTTCAGTATCGATGACAGGCGCCCATAAGTCTAACCCAGCTTGCCGGCGCAAAAAACAAGGGCGCGGACATTTCTGTCCGCGCCCTCGTCATCTGGCCAGCCATGCGGCTGGCCGCTGCGGCGGGTGTGACTTACTTCTTGGCCAGGTGCTGCCAGGTATCGATCACCGTGTCCGGGTTCAGCGAGATGGACTCGATGCCTTGCGCCATCAGCCATTCGGCGAAGTCCGGGTGGTCCGAGGGACCCTGGCCGCAGATGCCGACGTACTTGCCCTTTTCACGGCAGGTGGCGATGACCTTGGACAGCAAGGCCTGCAGCGCCGGATCGCGCTCGTCGAAGTCGGCGGCCAGCAGTTCCATGCCGGAGTCGCGGTCCAGGCCCAGGGTCAGCTGGGTCAGGTCGTTGGAACCGATGGAGAAGCCATCGAAGTGCTCCAGGAACTGCTCGGCCAGGATGGCGTTGGACGGCACCTCGCACATCATGATGACACGCAGGCCGTTCTCGCCACGCTTGAGACCATACTTGCCCAGCAGGCCGATGACCTTTTCCGCCTGGCCCAGGGTACGCACGAAGGGCACCATCACCTCGACGTTGGTCAGGCCCATGTCTTCGCGCACGCGCTTCATGGCCTGGCATTCCATCTGGAAGGCTTCGGCGAAGTCTTCGGCCAGGTAACGGGCGGCGCCACGGAAGCCCAGCATCGGATTTTCTTCGTCCGGCTCGTAGCGCGAACCGCCGATCAGCTTCTTGTACTCGTTGGACTTGAAGTCCGACAGGCGCACGATCACCGGCTTGGGCCAGAAGGCCGCGGCGATGGTGGCGATGCCTTCGGCCAGCTTGTCCACGTAGAAGGCCTTGGGCGAGGCGTGACCACGGGCCACGGACTCCACGGCCTTCTTCAGGTCGGCGTCGATGTGCGGGTATTCCAGGATGGCCTTGGGGTGCACGCCGATGTTGTTGTTGATGATGAATTCCAGACGCGCCAGGCCCACACCGCCATTGGGAATCGACTGGAAGTCGAAGGCCAGTTGCGGGTTGCCCACGTTCATCATCACCTTCAGCGGGATCGGCGGCAGTTCGCCACGGGCCACTTCGGTCACTTCGGTTTCCAGCAGGCCGTCGTAGATCTTGCCTTCGTCGCCTTCGGCGCAGGACACGGTCACCAGGGTGCCATCCTTCAACACGTCGGTGGCATCGCCACAGCCCACCACCGCCGGCACGCCCAGTTCACGGGCGATGATGGCGGCGTGGCAGGTACGACCGCCACGGTTGGTGACGATGGCCGAGGCACGCTTCATCACCGGTTCCCAGTTGGGATCGGTCATGTCGGCCACCAGGACGTCGCCGGGCTGCACGCGTTCCATTTCGGCCGGGTCGTTGATCACGCGCACCGGACCGGCGCCGATCTTCTGGCCGATGGCACGGCCGGTGGCCAGCACGGTGCCGGAGCTCTTCAACTTGAAGCGCTGCTGGGCGTCGGTGGCCTTCTGCTGCGACTTCACGGTTTCCGGGCGGGCCTGCAGGATGTAGAGCTTGCCGTCACGACCGTCCTTGCCCCATTCGATGTCCATCGGGCGCTGGTAGTGCTTTTCGATGATGGTGGCGTACTTGGCCAGTTCCACCACTTCGGCGTCGGTCAGGGAATAGCGGTTGCGCAGTTCCACCGGCACGTCCACGGTCTTGACCGAGCGGCCAGCCTTGGCTTCGCCGGTGAATTCCATCTTGATCAGCTTGGAACCCAGGTTGCGACGGATCACCGGCTGCTTGCCCAGTTCCAGCATGGGCTTGTGGACGTAGTATTCGTCCGGGTTGACAGCGCCCTGGACCACGGTTTCGCCCAGGCCATAGCTGGAGGTGATGAAGACCACATCCTTGAAGCCCGATTCGGTGTCGATGGTGAACATCACGCCGGCCGCGCCGACGTCGGAGCGCACCATGCGTTGCACGCCGGCCGACAGGGCCACTTCGGCGTGGGTGAAACCCTTGTGCACGCGGTACGAGATGGCGCGGTCGTTGTAGAGCGAGGCGAAGACGTGCTTCATCGCTTCCAGAACGTTGTCGATGCCGACCACGTTCAGGAAGGTCTCCTGCTGACCGGCAAAGGAGGCGTCGGGCAGGTCTTCGGCGGTCGCGGAGGAACGCACGGCGAAGGACATCTCGGCGGTCGAATCGGCCACCAGCTTGTCGTAGAAGGCACGGATCTCCTGGTCCAGGCGCGGCTGGAATGGCGTGTCGATGATCCATTGACGGATCTCGGCGCCGGCTTGCGCCAGCGAACGTACGTCATCGATATCCAGGCCTTCGAGGCGCGTGGCGATACGGGCGGCCAGGGTCGGGCCACCATCGGCGCTGTGCTCCAGGAAATCGCGGAAAGCTTGCGCAGTCGTGGCGAAACCGCCCGGCACGCGGACACCGGCGCCGGCCAGCTGGGAAATCATTTCCCCCAGCGATGCGTTTTTGCCACCGACGGACTCGACGTCCGTCATGCGAAGAGTTTCAAAGGAGGCTACGTATACCGCCCCCTGGGTGTTTACTGCGTTGGACATGACTACCCCTAGCTTGATGATAAGAAATCTTCGCGGGCGCGGCATGGGTCGGTTTATTTTTGTTATTCTGCGACGGTTGCGGCAGCAGTGGCGGCTTCGAGGGCAAGCCCAGAGACAGCATCAGACGCACGCAGGCACCGAGGACGTTTGCCAATGCAAACATCGTCAGGAACTCGGTCAGGATATGCGGACGAAAGACGGTCATCAGGATGGACTTCTCGAATTGTTGCTAGGCATTGTACCGCGTGAAATCATTTTTGTTCGTCGCACCAACCTTTTTTTCTCTTCATCAAAAGACCAGCCCATGCTCGACCCCATCCCCCTCCCGCACCCGGCACCACTCATGGCCGCCAACCGTACCGTTTTCTTCGTCTCCGACGGCACCGGGATCACGGCCGAGACCTTCGGGCATTCCGTACTGAGCCAGTTCGAATTGCGCTTCAAGCAGGTGCGCCTGCCCTTCATCGATACGCTTGACAAGGCCTACGACGCCACCCGCAAGATCAACGAGGCCTACCAGGTGGATGGCAAGCTGCCCATCGTCTTTTCCACCCTGGTCAAGTCGGAGCTGTCGGCGGTGATCCGCCAGTCCAAGGCCATGCACATGGACCTGTTCCAGACCTTCGTGGAGCCGCTGGAGCAGGAACTGGAGATGAAGTCCACCCACACCATCGGCCGCAGCCACAATACCGCCGATTCTGAGGAATACCGCAACCGCATCGAGGCCATCAATTTCTCGCTGGCGCACGACGACGGCCAGTCCAACAAGAACCTCTCGGAAGCCGACGTGATCCTGGTGGGCGTCTCGCGCTCGGGCAAGACCCCCACCAGCCTCTACCTGGCCATGCAGTTCGGCATCAAGGCGGCCAACTACCCGCTCATTCCCGAGGATTTCGAGCGTGACAAGCTGCCCAGCGGGCTGGTGCTGCACAAGAAGAAGATCTTCGGCCTGACCATCGCTGCAGAGCGGCTTTCTGAGGTGCGCAATGAGCGCCGCCCGGGCAGCAAGTATGCGTCGCTGGAAAATTGCCGCTATGAAATCAATGAGGCCGAAAAGATGATGCGTCGGGAAGGCATACGCTGGATGTCCTCCACTGCCAAGTCGATCGAGGAAATCGCCGCCACGATCCTGCAGGAGATCAAGCCGGAGCCGCGCTGAGGCCTGCCTGCCGCCGGTAACGGGTCAGCACCCGGGTGTGCTTCCTGGGGCCGTTGATGAAGGTTTCCATGGTGAAACCTTCATCACTGTCGAGGGTATAGGCGGCGTTGTAGCAATCCGGCCCGCACAGGTGATCGGCGGCCGGCGCCACCATGTTGCCGCGTAGCAGGTAGTCCTGGTAAGGCTGGCCGACACGTTCGCCATCGGCAAACAGGACCTGCAGCCGCGCCGGGTCATCGACGCCGAAACGATAGTCGAACAGCCGGCTGAAGACGATCGGCCGCATGCCCGGCACCGCGAGCATGCGCAGATGACCGCGCTCCTGGTAGAGGAGCTGACCGGCCAGCTCGGTTTCGCGAAATACCGCTTCGCCCGCCGCCTCGGCCTGGGCCTGCTCGGCACCTTCCCAGATGGTGCGGGTGAACTGCCAATACCCACGGAAGTAGGCAGCCAGGCCGGGCATGTCCGCAGGCGGAAATCCAGCCATTGCTGCCTCAGCGACCGGCACTGCGCTGGCGCACCTGTTCGAACAGGCAGACGGCAGCGGCAGCGGCCACGTTGAGGGATTCCATCTCGCCCAGGTGCGGGATGACCACTTCCTGGGTCGCCGCCTCCTGCAAGGCCGGTGAGACGCCCTGCCCTTCATGCCCCAGCAGCCAGGCCACCGGCCCGGACAGGTCACACTCATACAAGGTCTGCGCCGCGTGCGAACTGGTGGCCAGCAGGGGGATGCGGCTGCTGGCGCACAGGCCGACCAGATCGACGTTCTCGAAGATATCCAGCACGAAATGCGCGCCCATGCCGGCGCGCAATACCTTGGGCGACCAGGCTGCGGCGGTGCCGGGGGCACAGAACACCAGCTTCACACCGGCAGCCGCGGCGCTGCGCAGGATGGAGCCCAGGTTGCCGGGGTCCTGCAAGCCATCGAGCAAGACCGCCGACTCCTTCAAGACCTTGGGCAGCACCGGCTCGGGCGTGGTCACCAGGAAGAACAGGCCGACCCCGTTCTCGACCGTGCTGACAGCGTCGTACAGCTTGTCGGCCAGTACCAGGCATTGCGCCCGGCCTTCTTCACAACGCGCCAGGATGGCGGCGACCTCGGGATGAACCTGGGCGCTCTCGGCCACCACGCACACCTGCGGCGAGCCGCGATGCTGCAGCCAGGCTTGCGCCAGGTGCACGCCATCGAGCAGGCTCTGGCCGGCACGACGACGCGCCTGGCTGCTGGAGGCCAGTTGCTTCAAGTCCTTGAAGAGGGCATTGTCCTTGGAGGTAATCAGTTTCATGGCATGGCTCCCGATTCAGCCTCGTGCGCCGGCCGATGCCGGCAGCAGTGCCTTGACCGGTGCATACGAACGGCGATGCACCGGCGAGACCCCATGCAGGCGCAGCATGTCCAGGTGCAAGGCGGTCGGATATCCCTTGTGGCGGTCGAACCCGTATTGCGGATAGGTGTCGTGCAAGACCATCAGCGCCGCGTCGCGCGCGGTCTTGGCCAGGATGGAAGCGGCCGAGATGGCCGGCACCTTGTCGTCACCCTTGACGATGGCTTCGGAGCGGATGCTCATGACCGGGCAGCGGTTGCCATCGATCAGGGCCAGCGTGGGTACGGTAGAAAGCGCCTCGACGGCGCGCCGCATGGCCAGCATGCTGGCATGCAGGATATTGAGCTGGTCGATTTCCTGCTCGTTGCAGGAGGCGATGGCCCAGGCCAGTGCGTTTTCCTTGATCTCCAGGGCCAGGCTGTCGCGGGCGGCTTCGGAGAGCTTCTTGGAGTCGCGCAGTCCGCTGACCGGACGCGCCGGATCCAGGATCACCGCCGCCGCGAACACGGGTCCGGCCAGCGGGCCGCGGCCGGCCTCATCGACGCCGCAGATGATCTCGCCGGAATAGTCGTCGAACAGGGCCAATGTCTGGGGCGCCGCCTTGGGCATGGGAATTTCCTTCTTCAATCTTCAAACCAAACATCGCTGCACACACCGCCGTCTAGCGGCGCCGCGCACCGATGACTTCACATACGGCATTGGCGCTTTCGCGACGGGTGTCGCGCAGCAGGGACTGGTGCATGTCGGCAAAGCGCCGCACCAGGCGCTGCTGGTGCGCATGGTCTTCCAGCTGGTGCCACATGGCATCGGCCAGGGCTTGCGGCGTAGCGGCATGCTGCAGCAGTTCCGGCACCAGGAATTCACGCGCCAGGATATTGGGCAAGCCTACCCAGGGCTGGTAGGCCATGTGGCGCATGATCTGGTACGAGGCCCAGTTGATCTTGTAGGAGATCACCATGGGCTTCTTGTACAGGGCCACCTCCAGCGAGGCCGTGCCGGAGGCCACCAGCACGGCATCGGCGGCTTCCATGGCGCTATGCGACTGGCCCCGGATGACATGCATCTCCAGGTCTTCGTAGCCGCCCTGGCGGATCTGCTCCTGGAAGAAGGCCATCTGGCGATCGCCCGCCATGGGTGCCACGAATTGCAGTTGCGCATCGCGCTGGCGCAGCAACCGGGCCGCCGCCAGGAAGCCTGCGCCGTTCTGCTTGAGTTCGCTCATGCGGCTGCCCGGCAGGACGGCCACCACCCGCCCCGGCCCGGCCAGGCCCAGGCGCTGCCGCGCTGCCGGCGTATCCGGCTGCAGCGGAATCACCTCGGCCAGCGGATGACCAACATAGGTGACCGGCACGCCAGCCTGGCGATAGATGTTTTCCTCGAAGGGGAAGATCACCAGCATATGCGACACCGCACGCTGGATCTTCTTGATGCGCCAGCCGCGCCAGGCCCAGATCTGCGGGCCGATGAAATGGACGGTCGGGATGCCGGCCTGCTTGAGCTGCTCTTCCAGGCCCAGGTTGAAGCCCGGGTAGTCGACGCCGACGAAGACGTCCGGTCGGTCGGCCAGCAGCCTGTCGCGCAGGTCTTCCTGGATGCCCTTGATCTCGCGATAGCGCGGAATCACCTCGAACAGGCCGCGCACGGTCAGCTTGTCCATCGGCCAGTGGCTGGTGAAGCCCTGCTCTGCCATGTGCTCGCCGCCGATGCCGTGCAGGCGCGCCTGCGGCAAGCGCTCGCGCAAGCCCGACAGCAGGCGCGAGCCCAGCAGGTCGCCCGAACTCTCGCCGGCCACCAGCGCGATGCTCTGGCGGCGCGTCAGGTCAGCGGATGATGCCACGGGCCGAAGCCTCGATGAACTCACGCAGCAGGCGGATGTGCACGGCCGAATTGGCCGATTGCGCTTCCATCTGCTGCAGCTCCTCCTTGGCTTGCTCCAACGGCAGGTTGGCGCGGTAGATCACCTTGTAGGCGCGCTTGATCTCCATGATCTGCTCGCTGGTGAAGCCACGGCGACGCAAGCCTTCGCTATTGATGCCCGCCGGTACCGCGCGGTTGCCGGCGGCCGTCACGAAGGGCGGCACGTCCTGGCTGACGGCGGCGGTAAAGGCCGTCATCGCGTGGGCGCCGATATGGCAGAACTGGTGCACGGTGGTGAAACCGCCCAGGAACACATGGTCACCCAGGTGGACGTGGCCGGCCAGCGTGGCATTGTTGGCCAGGATGATGTCGTTGCCCAGCTGGCAATCATGGGCCAGGTGGACATAGGCCATGATCCAGTTGTCGTTGCCGATGCGGGTGGCGCCGGCATCCTGGACGGTGCCACGGTTGAAGGTGACGAATTCGCGGATGGTGTTGCGGTCGCCGATTTCCACGGTGGTGGGCTCGCCGGCGTATTTCTTGTCCTGCGGCGCCGCACCGATGGAGGCGAACTGGAAAATCTCGTTGTCGCGCCCGATCGTGGTGTGGCCTTCGATGACCACATGGGGGCCGATGCGGGTGCCGGCACCGATGCGTACATCAGGGCCGATGACGGCATAGGCGCCGACTTCGACGCTTTCGTCGATCTGCGCGCCGGGGGCAATCACTGCGCTTGGATGGATCTTGGACATATCCTGTGCTTCGATTGAGGTTCAATTGAATCAATTGCAACATGGCAATCACTCAAAGAATCAGGCCCGGCCCGATCTTGCCGATCGCCTGCCGGGCCTGCCTTGCAGCCTGTGGGTCGCCGGATACGGGAATCAGGCGCTCTGGCTGGCGTCGGCCGCGCTGCGCATGGTGCACATCAGGTCGGCTTCCACCGCGACCTGGCCATCCACGGTCGCCACCGCCCGGTACTTCCAGATGCCACGTGCACGACGGGTGATCTCGACTTCCATCTTCAGCTGGTCGCCCGGCTCCACCGGACGCTTGAAGCGGGCGTTGTCGATCCCCACGAAGTAGACCACGGTATTCTCGTCGGGCTTGCGGCCTTCGGTCAGGAAGGACAGCAGTGCCGCCGTCTGGGCCAGCGCCTCGATCATCAGCACGCCGGGCATGACCGGCTTGTGCGGGAAGTGGCCGTTGAAGAATTCTTCATTGACGGTCACGTTCTTGATCGCGGTAATGGTCTTGCCGCTCTCCCAGTCCAGCACGCGGTCCACCAGCAGCAGCGGGTAACGGTGCGGCAGGTACTGTTTGATTTGATTGATGTCGAGGCTATTCATTCTCTTCTTGATTCTCTGAATGCGGTGCTTGGCCCGCTTGTTCTTGTGTCAACGTTTTGAGCGTTTTTTCCAACGCCCGGATTTTCTCACGCATCGTGCCCAGATTGCGCACCAATGCAGCGGATTTTTCCCAATCGCGGTGTTCCGTGATCGGATAGAAGCCGGTGTATTGCCCAGGCTCCAGGATGGAACGCAAGGCCAGCGTGCCGGCCGAGACGTGCACCTTGTCCACGATGGTGATATGGCCATGGATCATGGCCGCGCCACCGATGGAGCAATACTTGCCGATCCTGGCGCTGCCGGCGATACCGGCACAGGCTGCAATGGCGGTATGCGCACCGATGTGGCAGTTGTGGGCGATCTGGATCTGGTTGTCGAGCTTGACGCCCTCCTCGATCACGGTATCGGCCAGTGCACCACGGTCGATGGTGGTATTGGCGCCGATTTCCACGTCATCACCGATCATCACGCGGCCAACTTGCGGGATCTTGATCCACTGCCCGGCCTCGTTGGCAAATCCGAAGCCATCTGCGCCGATCACGGCGCCAGAGTGGACGATACCGCGTGCGCCGATCTCGCAGGCGTGATGCAGGGTCACACGGGCGTGGAAATGGGTATCCTCGCCCACCCGGGCATTGCGGCCGATGAAGCTGCCGGCATCGATGCGGGCGCGAGCGCCAATGACGGCACCCGCCTCGATCACCACCTGCGGGCCGATGACGGCATCGGCCGCCACGCTGGCCGAAGGGTCGACCACGGCACTGGCATGGATGCCGGCTGCCGGCACCACCTCGGCCATGGCCTGGAACAGTTGCGCGGCACGGGCGAAATAGGCGTAGGGATTGCGCGTGACGATACGGGCGCCGGCATAGGCCTGCACCTGGGCATCGTCCGCCTCGGACAGGATCAGCGCTGCTGCCTGTGTCTGGTCGGCTTGCGCGCGGAATTTGGGATTGGAGAGGAAGGTGATCTGGGTGGAACCTGCGGCATCCAGTGGCGCGATGCCCTGGACTGCGATGTTCGCATCGCCCTTCAACTGCCCGCCCAAGCGCTCGACCAATTGCTCCAGCCGAATACTCATCTTGGCTTTCCGAATGATATGCGTTGCGTATGATACCGAGGCCGCCACCGCGCGTCACCGCGATGTGGCGGCCCCTGAAGCGACATGCGGGCGCCAAGGGCTTGCGCCCCGCGCCCGCACGGTCAGGAAGTGATTACTTCGCCAGTTCCTTCAGGACCTTGTCGGTAATGTCGATGCGCTTGCTGGCGTACACGGCCTCCTGGAAGACGATGTCGTACTTTTCGGCTTCGGCGATCTGGCGGATCACCTTGTTGGTACG